>JAPLZG010000060.1:2642-8007 GCA_026395155.1 Candidatus Tayloriibacteriota bacterium
TTTTATGCCAAGTTAAAATAGCACCATCTTTAATAGATTTTTCAAGAATTTTTTCTATCTCTTCCGGATTTTTTTCTCCAAAAAGTAATTTTATGTCACCATCATACCATTTAATATATTCTGTAATCATATCTTTCCAGAATCCTAGTTCAACCTTCTTTTTGTTTTTAAATAACAATATTGTGCTAAGTTTTCGATAAATTTTCTTATTTTTTTGAAACATATTCATTAGAGTATTTTGCCATAAAATATGGTCAAAAGCTAGTATTATTCTATATGAAATTAAACGTCCATTGAGTTTAGAATTTCCTTGTATTTTATAATACATTTTTCAATTGTAAATTCACGAAGGGCAAATTCGTAAGCATTTTTTTCTAATTTCTTTTTATGATTATCATTATTTAATATACCGATTACTTCTTTAACAAAAAGATCATTATTACAGTAATCTACGATTATTCCATTCACATGATTCTCAATCATCTCTGCAGGACCAGCTGGACAATTATTTGTTACAACAACTGTACCACAAAGCATCGCCTCTGCATTTACAAGAGCAAAACCTTCCCAGTCAGATGTTAAACAAAAACAATCAGCCCTTTTAATATATTTATAAGGGTTTTTCTTAAAACCAAGAAAATGTATTGAACCAGTCAATTGCTTTTTATTAGCATAATCTTTAAGTTCTTTTTCCAAATTACCTTTACCTATTATAATTAATTCTAAATTATCTATATGTTTTTTTGCAGAATCAAATATATCGATTAGGCGTTTGAAATTTTTTTGTGCAGCTAGCCTACCTACAGAAATTAAGTACTTTTTATTATTATCAAAATAAAAATCATCTATTACATCCTCAGACATTCTTAAAACTTCCTGTATATCAAGAGGATTTTTGACTACTCTAAAAAAGTTCTCCCTCATACCAAAATTAGTAACGAGATCCCTTTTAATTTCTTCCGCGACAACCAAAAAAATATCACTTAGATTATAAAACTTTAAAAACACACTTTTAAATAATAAATCGTATACATAACTTACACTCTCTCTATCCTTTAGAAACAAACTTACATATACATGTTCTTGAATTATTGTTTTGAGTTTTTTATTAAGTAATTTAGAAAATAAAATTATAAAATTAGTAACAGGAGAAAAACTAATTGCAATATCTGTTTTATTTTTTTTACTAAATTTCCAATAAGCAAACATCCTATTAATTATCCTAATTTTAGGGATATTTAAGATATTATTATCTAGACACACTACTTTTATTTTAGGATTCAAGTAAAAACGAAAAGGTCCTTTATTTTGAAAGACGACAAAATTAATATCATAGTGTTCCATCAATCCATTTGCAACATTAATCGCAACTCTTGGTGCTCCGAAATCATCAAAATTGGGGACTATTATATCTATTTTTTTCATATTAGATCTTAATCCAGTCATCTGGAATAAGGTCAATCGTATCAAAATTCGCTATATTAGTCCATTTTCTTGGTGCAATAACTATCTTATTATGGTTTTTATTTAGCCAAGCGCCCCACCAACTAAACGAACCATTAGCTATTATATTATTTTTGCAGTTACTCATAAGTTCTAGTTCCACGGTCTCATCAAAGTTATTATCGCTGACAAAGATAAAATTTTCATCAGTCTTAAGATTTGATTTTACCCAATTGATATTATCAGAAAATATATAAAAGATTGGTTTATCTATCTTTTCTTTAATTTTTGAAATCGCATTCTGATAATGATCCGGCGAACAAACACCATAATTTTTTAGGTTTTCTTTATTGGTAAGATAATCACCACATCGTACATGAATAGAAACTGAGGCACTATTTTTTATTTGTTCTATTAATTCAATTGCTTTTTCAGGTAGTTGAATCTTTAATGTTAGATCTTCTCTGATTTCTTTTTCATAATCACTAAAATATTTATAACTTTGGAAAAAGCCGATGAATTTCTTTGTTCTCATATTTAAGAATAGTGGATGAAAACGAACATGAAAATCTTTATGAATTTTTAATCCAATACCATTAACAACTTTCCATAAAAATTTAGTAGATTTACTAAAACTATTTGTTTCAACAATATTAGCTTTGATATTAAAATTGTTTAGTTTAAATTCTCTTGGTGTGTCACCAGACTTAATATTTTTATAAAAGCAGGTATCCAACCTTAAGCTGTCTTTTCTTTTTAATGAAAGACTTCTGCCAAAAGCATATTGAAACATTTGATTACCAATACCACCTTGTAGTTTTATGATTATCATTCTATTTATACTATTTTATAAACCAAAAACATCCACAACCGTATTTTTGTTCTTTTACCAAATTTTTATCTGCGTTTTCAATAAATTTTCCGTCATCAGTAATGAGCGTAAATTCTTTTAATGTTAAGTCTTTAAAATATTCTTCTATTTGCTCATATGAATAAATTCTGTGAGCATTAAATTCAATCTTTGGTTTTCCTACTGGTACGACGAAAAGAAGGGAACCATCTTTCGCCAACACTCTCTTGAGCTCTGAAATTGCCTTTAAGTCACCATCGGGGTCTATAGGATCTCCATATCTGCCAAGTCCAACATGTTCAACCGTATGCATGCAGGATAGAGATTTTATACTGTTATCTTGAAATTGTAATTTTGTTAAATCAGCATGCTCACTTTTTAGATTAGAAAGATTTAATTCTGCAGGTCTATAATCATAAAACTCTACTGAAATAAAAGCTGAAACTATACTACAAAAATGTAAACTAGAAGAAATATCTGTATGTTTGGTATTGTTTATCTCTTTAACTTTTCTTGCTGCCCAAGCTGTATGATAAATATAATGTGCATCAAAACCAGTTTTTATGGTCTTGTCTTTAATACAAGGGTAAAAATCAGAAATCTTAATAGAAAATCTATCATTTTTCTTTTTGAATTTTAGATAGTCAAAAAATATGAAAGGGGACAGTGAGATTTTTATTATTTTTTTAACTGCTTTAGTCAGTTTTTTCATTTTCGTCTTATTATTTTTTTAATTATATATCTTATTTTTTTGTCTAATGATATATATACTACTTTACCATCTTTTCCAATTAATCCATCATTGTCTCTGATTGGTTTATTTTCTAATTCTTCAAACCAGTTTAAAGAACTTTTTATATATTCAATATCATCTTTAAAAATTTTATTTAGAAAAGGTTCTATGATTGACTTTGCCTTTTCTGAAAAAGATGTTACCTTTCTTTCTCTTGTCCAGTATGAAATGTGTCCGTATCTATGATAATATCCAGTATTGCTTAATATTATTATAGAGCTTCCAGTTAGTAGCAGTTTTAGTCCAAAACCCCAAGCGTCAAGGGCCCCAACTTTTTCTGGGTACCCACCTGCTTTTTTCCAAGATTTCTTGGTAAAAATATAATTTCCACTAGATATAGGATTCATCTTTCCACACAGTACGTCTTTTAATGTAACCTTACCATTTATATAATGCCATTCATGTGTAATCTTATTAACATCATCTTTAAAATATTTTATATTTTGAAACGCTGCAGCACCAGCTTCTAAATTATCAAGCAGAACCTTTTTTAAGGGCTTGATACTATTTGGTATTAAAATATTGTCAGAATCTAAGCAAAAAATTATTTCATTTTTTGAATTTTTTACTGAAGTGTTTCTTGCTGCGCCACCCCCCATATTTTTTTCATGGTTTATTATGACTATTTTTTCAGGATTTCTTTCTTTTATTTCATTTAATATTTTAGAAGTATTGTCTGTTGAATAATCGTTTGTTATAACGATTTCGTCGCCTAATTCAAAATTAGTATCAAGAATAGAGTTTACAGATTCTTTTAGGGTTTTTTCGCAATTATATGCCGGAATGATAAAACTAATATTGTTCATTTATTATTTATTTTTTCTAATTCTAATAAAACATACTTGCACCATTTACCATAACTTAATTCACAATTGTAAATTTTATTTGCTTCTTTACCCATTAAGATTAATTCTTGCTTTGTTTTTAAAGCTAATATTTTTTATATATCTGATAAATTATTTGTGTATAAGCTTATATTNNCCTATAAGAAATGGAATCACATTAAACTGCATTGCTTCAAATAATCTGAATGAGCTTCCACCATAGCCTCTAGGGCATAGTGAAATAAATGACTGCAGGGTCTTTTTTATAAAGAAACTGCTACTAAAATTTCCATCAACTATTAATATATCCTTCCTGTCACTTAAAAGTTTTGACATATCTTCTCTTATTTTATTGGTTGAAAGTCTACCGATAAAAGACGCAAGATATCTTTTGTTTGGTATAAAAAATGGTTTTTTGTGGCTTGAAGAAAGTAATGGAATATCAATACCAACATCACTTTTTCTTGATGCTAAAAATTGTATAGTTTTTCCAATGTTTATTACAGGACCATCATCATACTGACAAATACAAAAAGTTTTACCGTTATTTAGTATTTTTTTATCACACTCATCTTGTAATTCGTCTAATCTTTTTTTGCCATAATCATTATTAAGATGCCATCTAGTCCAAAATATTGGAAGATAATGCCAGTCTGCCTCATTAGGGTTTGTGGTTATTATATCAGGATTATTATTCAGATAATCAAAGAAATCTTGTTCAACTCCATAATCTTTATTATGTGCTGGATATTTAAATGGTTGTTTTTCGGGTCTAAATTTTTTATCTATTTCTATTATATATATTTTCATTTTATTATTTTGTGAATTATGGTTAGATGCAGTTTTACTTTTTAATATATTTAATACTATTTTTAAAAAGCACTAAAGGATAAAAAAATGGGTGTAATGCTGGTAATACATTGAACAGATATCTTTTACTAAGATAATATCTCCAACCATTATTTTTAATTATTTTTTGATCTTTTACTTTATAATCACTCTCTGTTATAAAAAAAAGTTTATCTGCTCCACCAGACATTTTTATGTTTTCCATTGCTTCTTTTCCTTCATATACTTCATTTTTTCCTCCAGAGACATGTTTGTAATCATGTTTTTGGTGAATAGCTAAAATATTTTCAGTACCATCAATTATAGGTATTTTTTCATATTTTTTCGCCCAGTATATAAGTAAATTGTCGTAACCGGCACGACCAATTCTAAGTGGGGGGATAGTTTTAAAATTATTATGTGGAAAAAGAAAATAATCAATAGAAGTTACCTCAGATAATTTTCCTGATTTAGAGGATTCTAATATCAGACTTTCTTCTATTTTATCTTCTGAAAAATCTATTAAATTTTCTATATTTAAATCGGTTCTACGGCCAATTAGAAAAAAACCATTATCAAATTTATTATTACACTGATTAAAGGTTTTAATAAAATTACTTAATATAA
>JAPLZG010000060.1:8052-9407 GCA_026395155.1 Candidatus Tayloriibacteriota bacterium
ACTTAATATAATAATATCTGAATTTATATATAAAAAATAGTCACTAGTAAATTTATCCCTCGCAATTTCAAATATTGAATTTATTAAAGGTAGATTTTTTTCATTTGTTTCAGGTTTTTCATAGAAAACTCCTTTTTTTGTTGAATTTTCTCTAGTTTCCTCGTCTCCAAATAGACAAATGTTTTCCTTACCAAAAATTTTTATCCAGCTATTGATTGCGTTGTCTTGTATTAATTTTGTATGCCCTATAAATTTTTTTGGTGCTGCAAGAACTGTTATTTTCATTTTATTTAGTAATATTATATTTTGTATTCTTTTTAAAATTTATTTTGTTCTTGAGGATTATAATTTCCCAAATCTAATTATTTTTTTGTTTGTATTGGTAGAGTGACTATCACAAATTGTATTTATTTTATTGCTTCTATATTTAAACTTATGAGATATTTGTCTCTTATTAATCCGTTGGCCCAATCATTAAAATCATAGTGTTCTGCTGTATGTATTAGGATCCCAAATACTTACTTTGTTAAAACCTACATCCTTTAAGACTTTATTTAAAAAAAACTCATTAAAAATACTTTTATGAAAATTAAAATCATAATCTTGCCCACCCATTAGAGGGCCAATAATTGATTCTATTTTTTTATTCTCTGTTTCGTAAATGCTGATTATTTTATCGAAATCTGGGACAGATAAACGTAAAGTACCACCAGGTTTTATTATTCTTTTCCATTCATGTAAAACGTCTAAAAGTTGTAAATGAGATACGTGTTCAAGTACATGAGAGGCATAAACTAGATCAGCATAATTATTAGGAAACATTGATAACTTTTCTACCCTTGAGATATAATGAACCCTAGGAAAAGGTAAAGCATCAACATTGATATACTCGTTATTATTTTTATTTCCGCATCCTAAATGAATAAAAACTTTATTATTTTTATTTTCAGGTAAACGTGGTGGATTAAAAAATCGTTGCACACGGTGTGATATTTTCCTAAAAAAATTAACAGTTGTAAATTTAATGGGTCTAAGTATTTTTTTTATTACTTCAATTTTTGTTACTTTTTTTGCTGCTGTTGTTTTTTGTGATTTCATTTAATTAAATTAATTATTTTTTGTTTTAAAAAAGAAAGCATACTAAGTGTTACTATCATATATGATACTACGGATGCTATAGCAGCTCCATTAATACCATATCTTGGTATTAATATAAAATTTAAAATAACATTTACTACAGCTCCAATTACAGTTGCGATAGCCGTTATTTTAGTCATATTTTCTATAATTAAGTAATAACTCAAAGCAGTTCCGAGTGACACTGCTATTCCCGCCCATACATATATTCTAAGAGT
>JAPLZG010000060.1:9414-14926 GCA_026395155.1 Candidatus Tayloriibacteriota bacterium
TATATTATGTAATAAGCAAAAAAGGAAATAAAAAGGGCGACAAAAAGCGATAAACAGAACATTAGTAAATATAGTTTACTTAATCTTTTTTCATACAATTCTTTGCTAGTTTTTTTTGCGTTGATGATTGCTGGAAGAATTGAAGTACAAATCATCCCTGGTATAAAATACCAGAACTCGGCAAGTTTTGCCGCAACAGCATAGATTCCGTTTTGTTCATTTCCAATCATGTTTTTAATCATGACTTGATCTATCTTCATATAAATACTCCATGCAACCATCGAAATCATTAGTGGCCATGAATCCTTGAGGATTATTAGGGCTGTCTTTTTATCGAAAATCCATTCTTTTATAGAGTGTCCTTTGAAAATAAAGAAAAATATAAGCCCCAGTGCTGTAAGTATGCTTTCCAAAATATAAATTGCAGTAAGCCAAATTATTCCAAGACCAAAAGTCATTGCTATAACTTTTAATATCGCTGATATTATTCCAACCGCTATTGTCACCATCGCAGGATATTTTGATAATACTTGTGATTGAAAATAATAGTCTATAATATTGAATGCACTGAAAATAAATGAGAAGGAATATATAAATATTAATCCAAGAAGTATTGGATCATCTGTAGTGAAACGGGAAATAATAGTAGTCACTATTATTGATAAAATACTCCCGAATATTTTAAGGTAAAAGCTTGTTCCTATAATTAGATTTTTTTTAGTGTGATCTTTTATTATTTCTCTATTTGCTATCGATTCTACACCTAGAGATGCTAAAAAACCAAAAATACCAACAAAACTAAAAATATAATTTAATAATCCAAAATTAGATGGCCCGAGATATCTAGCCATATATGCATTTACAAAGAATGCTACTATGAGTATGAAAATTTTAGTAAAAAAAAGCCAGCTGGTATTTTTGAAATATCTTTGAAAACCGTCATGATTCCACTTTTCTTTAATGTAACTCCAAGTAATATGTTGCATTATAATTTATTTTCCAATAAATCTTACCATTTTTATGATAAATTAATAATTTATGATTAAATACGATTACCTAATAGTGGGGGCAGGTCTTTTTGGAGCTACTTTTGCATATCAAGCCAAACAGGCTGGTAAAAGATGTCTCGTTATTGATAAACGTTCTCATTTAGGTGGAAATGTTTATTGCGAGAATATTGAGGGTATAAATGTACATAAATATGGTGCACATATTTTTCACACTTCTAATCAAAAAGTTTGGTATTTTGTTAATAGTTTTATACCTTTTAATAGATATACACATTCTGTTTTGGCAAATTATAAAGGAAAAATATATAATTTACCTTTTAATATGAATACTTTTTATCAACTTTGGAAAACAGTAACTCCAAAACAAGCTAAAGATAAAATAAAAGAACAAACTAAAAAAGCTAATTTTTTAAACCCAAAAAATTTGAAAGAACAAGCACTTTCTCTTGTGGGAAATGATATTTATAAAAAGTTAATTGAAGGATATACTGAAAAACAATGGGGAAGAAAAGCGACAGAGTTACCATCATTCATAATTAAAAGGCTCCCAGTGAGATTTACTTATGATAATAATTATTATAACGACTTATACCAAGGTATTCCAATTGGTGGTTATAATAAATTAATTGAGGGTATGTTGAAAGATATCGATTTTCGTTTATGTTGTAATTTCTTTGATAAAAGAGAGGAATTAACAAAGTTAGCAAAAAATATAGTATTTACAGGGAGAATTGATGAGTATTATGATTTTAAATATGGAAAATTGGAATATAGAAGCTTACGTTTTGTAGAAAAAATTTTAAAAACAGATAATTTTCAGGGACACTCAGTTATAAACTATACAGATAAAGAAACTCCTTTTACAAGAATAATTGAACATAAACATTTTGAATTTGGTACACAGCCCAAAACAGTGATAACTGAGGAATACCCACTAGTGTGGAAAGAAGGAAGGGAAATATATTATCCTATAAATGATGAAAGAAATAATGCTCTTTATGAAAAATATAGACAGATATCACGTGAAGAAAAAAATGTTATTTTTGGTGGACGGCTTGCTGAATATAAATATTATGATATGAATCAGATAATAGAAAAAGTATTAAATTATAAATTTTAATAAATAGGATGAAACTTTTGATTTTATTGAAAAAAAATATTTTAGACATATTTTTAAGATATCGACAATTTGTCTTGTATGGAATTATAGGGGTTTTAAGTGCCAGTTTGGATTTTTTTGTGTTTGCACTCCTGACCGAATTTTTTGTATTAAACTATTTATTTGCTAATATTATTAGTGTCAACTGCGGAATAATTACTAGTTTTATTTTAAATAGACATTTTAATTTTAAAATAAAAGATAAGACCTTCAAAAGATTTTTAACATTTTATACAGTAGGGTTATTGGGTTTATGTGTGAGTTCATTTTTTTTGTGGTTATTTATTGATCTACTTAATATAAAGGTCCTTATATCTAAAATAGTTGTTATTTTTATAATTACAATTATACAATTTTCCTTAAATAAATTTGTAACATTTAAAAAATATGAATAAATTAATGATCGTTATGCCGGCATACAATGAGGAGGCTAATATAGAATCTGTTATAAAACAATGGCATCCTGTTGTAGAAAAAATTGGTAATAATAGTAAACTGGTTATTTTTGATGATGGTAGTAAGGATGATACTTTTGCAATAATGCAAAGGATCCAGAGCAAGTACCCTTATTTTGTTCCGATAACAAAAAAGAACTCCGGACATGGTGCCACATGTCTTTATGCTTATCGTTACGCTGTTGAAAATGGAGCGGAGTATGTTTTCCAGACTGATTCTGATGGACAGACTCTTCCCGAAGAATTTTGGAATTTTTGGGAATTGAGAAATGAATGTGATTTTATAATTGGTTCACGTAAAGGAAGGATGGATGGGTTTAGCCGTATTGTGGTTACAAAAGTTTTGAAGATGGTTATATTTTTAATTTTTAGGGTAAAAGTTACTGATGCAAACACACCATTTAGATTAATGAATATAAACAAGTTAAAAACATATTTAAATAATATTCCCGCTGATTTTTTTCTTTCTAATGTATTAATTAGTACTTTAATTGTAAAAAATAAAGAAAAATATAAGTGGATACCAATAACTTTTAAGCCACGACAGGGTGGTGTTAACTCTATAAATATTAAGAGAATATTTAAAATCGGTGCAAAAGCTGTTAAAGATTTTTTGAATATAAAAAATAAATTAATTAAATAATTTTTAAATTTATTATGATTATTTTTGATAAAATCTTGGATATCTTTTCTAAAAAAAAGTATTTATATATTATTTTGATTGTTGCTGTCTGGTTGGTAATAATTTTTTTCTTTAGCAAAAATAATCTTAATAACCCAAATTTTTGGTTTGACGAGTCGGGACAATTTTGGATGGCTAAAGGGTTAAATCACTATTCACTGGAGATTTGACGCAGGTTTTAGAAAATAATGCTAAATTAAATCTTGATCCAGGAGGATTTACGGTACTTTTACATTTTTGGACAATGATCTCAAATAATTTTATTTTTTTGAGATTACTACCTTTTATTTTATTCATAGTTGGTATGATTTTGGTTTCAAGGTTGTCTTTAATTTGGGAAGTAGAAAACTTATTAGTATATTTTTCTGGTTTTGTTTTGCTATTATCTCCATTATTATGCCAGTATGCCTTTGAACTTCGAGCTTATAGTATGGAAATGTTAACTGTTATATTGGCTCTTTATTATTGTTATAAAATACCAAATATTTTGAATAATTATCGTTATTCATTATTTGCAGGATCTTTACTTGCTGTATTATTAACTTCTAGATATAGTGCTGTATTTTCTGTAATATCATTGGGAATAATAATTTTTATTAATCTTATTAAGTATCATTTTAATAGAAAAAGTGTCATAAATTTTATTATTTTTTTAATACCAATAATAATTAGTGGAATTACAATTTATTTTTTTACTTTTCAATATCAAAACCCTACAGGAGCACCACCGAATTATGTTAAGTCATTAGTATTTAAAACTACTGATATACACCATCTTTTATTTGATAGATTGAATCTTTTGTTGCATGTTTTTTACACCATGTTTCCTATCCTAGTGTTAATTCTGTTATATATTTTTTCATTTAAAAAGAATTCTATTAAAAAAATAATGAAACCATATAATTTGTATTTGTTGTATGCATTAATTTTAAATTTGATTTTTATTACACTTTCCCTGATGGGAAAATATCCATGGTCGGTTAATTCAAAATGGGATATGTCAACACATACTATATTTATTATTGCATGGTTACCATTAATATTTATTATTACAAATTTTTTATATAAAAAATATTTATTATATGAAAAATTAAAAATTTTTATACCATTAATATTTATATTGTATTTTTTTAGTATAGCTATAAGATATGTTATTCCTTCAATTGATTCAACATATACAAATTATATTCATAATAATATTTCATCAAATTCTTCAATATTAATTAATGTTACCGCTAGTCCAACAATAAGATATTTGTTTGAGTATGGACCATTGGCAACAGAAAAAAATATTAATAATTATAAAAATATTTCCTTATTCAATAATACTAATGACATGAATCTTGGTTCAACTACAACTCTAAAAAAAATTGATACATATGATTATATAATATTAACCCAGATTGATTATGATAATTCCGAATTAAAAAATATTTTAAGCAAGAAACCTAACTGGATTGATTGTGCCACAACTGGACCATCGAAAATGTTTAAAAATACAGCTAAAATATAAAGGACATTTTATGATATAATGCCACTTGCTTATTTTTAGTTCTCATTTTGTTACAATTAAGTATATAAGAATGGCAGAAATGGGATATTATAATTGTCTAAAACCAAAGACTCAGCTTTTCCTGAGATTTCAAGGTCAGATATAAAAGGGGACTGGATTCCCTTCTTCAAGGGAATGACCCCAGTCAAATATAAAATCAATTTGACGGGGCAGGCAGAGGAGATGGATTCCCTTCTTCAAGGGAATGACAGAGAGAGGGGGGAACCTAAGGTCCAAATTGAATATTTTTTTAAAATAACGCCTGATCGTTTCAAATTTACGTTATTTTTAACGTAAATCTGAAACGAAAGCGATTTGACACCAAAAAATCAAATGATATACTTATTTCAGTTTATTATATAAAAATATAAGAATATGAAATACATAGAATTATTAAAAAACATACAAAATCCTATATTTTCAATCCAGGATATAAAATTAATGGGATATAAAGTAATTTCCTCCCAGCTCTCTTCCTATGCAAAAAAGGGGCAAATAGTCAGACTAAAAAACGGACTGTATTTAATAGCCGACAAAAAAGATACAGCTGTTATAGAAAACATAGCCTTAAAAATGTATGAGCCAAGCTATATAAGTTTGGAATGGGCACTTAGTATGTACGGCATAATACCAGAGATTGTATATAACGTAACA
>JAPLZG010000046.1 GCA_026395155.1 Candidatus Tayloriibacteriota bacterium
ATAACAATAACATCAATTTTTTCTGACTTTACTAAGGTTTCTACAATCTGCAAAGCTTGTTCGCCCGAGTCTGGCTGGGATATTAGCAAATCATCTACGTTAACTCCAAGGCGTTTTGCGTAGTCAGGGTCCATTGCATGCTCTGCGTCAACAAACGCGCATGTACCGCCCTTTTTTTGCGCTTCAGATATAACATGGAGCGAAAGTGAGGTTTTCCCGGAAGATTCAGCTCCATATATCTCAATAATCCTGCCTCGTGGCATTCCCCCAACTCCCAAAGCCAAATCCAAAGCAATTGACCCCGTAGGCACCACATCCACATCCACCGCATGTATCTCCCTCATAGTCATAATTGCCCCCTCCCCAAACCTCTCCTTAATCTCATTAACCACATTATCCACCCCCTTCTTATTTTCCGCCTTCTCCTCCGCCTTAGTCTCTTTTTTATTTTCTTTTACCACGGTCTTGTGAGCGAGGCGAACAAGATTGCTTCGCAAATTAGACCAAGGGTATATTTATACAGATAGGTCTAATTTGGGCTTAGAATACCTTATTCGTTCGCTATTTAATTTTTAATTATTTTGTAAATTTAAAGGTGAAATCATTTTGCTGCAACCTTAATTGTTATTATGTCTGTCGTTTCATTAGACATAAAACAGTGCACTTTTACGTTATATTCGCCTGGATTTTGATACGTGTGTGTAAACACACTGCATTTCTCACTACCATCAGGATTCGCCGTCGTACAGCTTGTTCCATCACCATAATCAATACTTAAGTTAGATGCACACCCGACTAAATTTTTGTTGAATTGCACTACAAGCGGTGCAGCGCCAGAAGTCGGAGACGCAAGCAAGCTAGCGGTTTGGTTAGGAGTTATAAATTTAAAAGTGAAAAGGATTTTATCAGCGACATAATCTCGCGGAATGACATAATTTGTTGACATTGAGTAATTTATTCCGTTTCTCGTAAATTCATAAACTGCATAAGGACCAGCTTGAGTTGGATTAAATTCAGCCCTAACCATGTCAATACCGGCAACATTAACTTTAGTAACAGAAACTATACTCCCTTCTTTATTTTTTAAATAATTCGCCCAAATATCCGCGTCCAACGGCCCACCAATATCTATTCGCGCCTGAAAATCACCACTTGATGCGGGCTTAAAATTATTATTCATGAAAATAATGGCATTCTTGTCTGACCCACCCGTCCAAGTACTTTCCTCAACAGACCAACCATTTGGATATTTAAACTCAAACCCATATTGTGTATTTGTGTATGTTTTCCAGCCTTCAACTTCACTTGGGACAGATCCAGCGGTTTGATTTTCGGTTCCACAACAAAATTTTACTTTGGTTGTAAAATACTGCCAAGCAAAAACTCCGCCAAAAAGGACAATGGCGACTAGGACAATAATAGCTATTCCAAGAAAAGTTGAAATAGCCTTCTTTGGCTTACCCACTTGATAAACCGGCGGGGTATAATTTGTATTTTCTTCTTGCATATGTTTTTGTTTTTTAATAATTATTTTGTTTTAAATCCTATTTCTTTTTTGGGCTTGATCTTTTCGTCTAAAAGTAGGAGGTTGATCGTTGCGAAAATCTTTTTAATTTCTTCATCATGGCTGCCGTATTTCTTTTCCAATTCCATTATTTTCCTTTGCAAAGAATCATTTGTTGATAAAAGTTCTCTAATTTTAACAAAAGTACGGATAATTTGGATATTAACATTTATTGCCCTGTCGCTATTCAAAACGCTGGCTAACATTGCCACACCTTGTTCAGTAAAAGCATAAGGCATTTTCCTGATTCCGCCCCAACTTGATGTTGCAATTTGCAATATCAAGTTTTTAAATTCAGATTTGTTTACTTGAAACATAAAGTCCTCTGGAAATCTTTTTATGTTTCTTTTTACTGCCAAATTTAAGTTACCGGTTGTTTCTTTTTACTGCCAAATTTAAGTTACCGGTTGTAACGCCATAAAGAATAGCAAGATCTTTATCCAACATCACTTTCCTATTGCGGACAATATAAATCTTGTTAACTATTCTTTCACTAGGAATTATGACTAAATTATTATTCATACCTTTTATAATACAATTTTAACACTATTGACCGGCTATAGAAATGCTGCTGGCTAGGAAGGAGCCATCATTTTGGTAGGTCCCCATAACATTAAACCACCACTCCGGTCCCACCCAATTTTTCATCATTGTATACATATCTTGAAAACTATTCATAGATGTCTGCATATCTTTGCTGGAAAACTTAGTAGAACTATTGGTGTAAACTTTTATACTTTTTACAGTCTGCGTGTCCTTGCCAAAGTGGAAATAATTTTCTTTACCAACTCCGGCTTATTGGTGTCAACATACGGCATTTGATAAACAAAACCATTCTTTGTTATTAACGTCATACTTCCCCACTTGCCCTCTCCGTCTCCAAATATTTTTACAGCTGCTGCTTTAGCGCCATTTAAGTTAATGAAATCTATCTTTTCGATTATTTCTTTGGGTATGTAGCCATAAATAAATTTATTTAAATCGGTTTCATTTGTTCTCCATGCAGTTACTACAACCCCAGAATCCAAAAAAACAGTCAATGTTTGTAAATTTTCTGGGGAAAGAGTATTGGTAGATTCTTGCACATTTAAGTTGGCGGGATACTTAAACTCAAGCCCATATTGCGTATTAGTGTATGTTTTCCAGCCAGCGGTTTGGTCGGGACATTGGGCAAATTCGCAATTTGGACCCGTTCTTCCAACAGCAGAACCATCAGGACAAATCTTTGCTTCTTCTGTGCAAGCGACTGGATTTTGTGATTGATTATCTTTTTGCGATATTAAAAAATATTGCCAAGCAAAAACTCCGCCGAAGAGGACTAAGGCGACTAGGACGATGATGGCTATTCCAACAAAAGTTGGAATA
>JAPLZG010000001.1:0-757 GCA_026395155.1 Candidatus Tayloriibacteriota bacterium
CCCCAATGAATACTGCTGCATAAAATGATTGAAGCACTCGGTAGGGCAACTCGCCAATAAAGTTGATCCAATAATAGGAGATAGGTTTGAGTAAATAATTCACTAACTGCCCTTGTTTTATGTCATATTCAGCCACTTCATACTCAACATGCGAGGTGAGAAGTAAACTGGCGAGAGTCATCAAAACATAATAGGTGGTGATATAACTCATACTTACCGACGATCCTGCCCAAAATAAAATGAGGGTCAGGTTGTTTGAAATAGGAATAAAGATCCAAAAGAGAGATTTCAATCTATATTCAAACGTTCGATCAAAATGGAGTCCTACGATGCGAAGCCATTTCATACAGAAGATGAGGAAAAAATAGTGCTAATAATTTCTTCTATCTGCGGTTCCTCAATCGTTAAGTCAACAACAGGAAAGTGGCTGAGCAGATAGGAGGTTGTTAGGGACGCCTTGTCTTTTGGGATTTCAATTTCGGCATTGTGTCCATCGTAGGAAATGATCTTCCCTTGTTTTCCCA
The DNA here is from genome assembly GCA_026395155.1 of Candidatus Tayloriibacteriota bacterium. GTDB lineage: Bacteria > Patescibacteriota > Minisyncoccia > Phycocordibacterales > GWA1-40-21 > Bog-1340. Next base: position 525 of record JAPLZG010000001.1, read on the forward strand.
GTGCAGACCGAGGAATTACTTTTTCAAACACCACAGAAATCCGCTTTAGTTGGGTGTGTTTGGTAATAATTTCCGCCAAACTTCCATCAAAAAGGAGCTTGCCCTGATTAATGATAATAATTCTCTTACAGAGCTCCTTTACATCGTCCATGTAATGACTGGTGAGAATGATCGTGGCATTATATTTTGTATTATATTCACGAATAAACGAACGTATCTTTTGTTGCATTACG
>JAPLZG010000001.1:767-1175 GCA_026395155.1 Candidatus Tayloriibacteriota bacterium
TCGAGTCCAATAGTTGGCTCATCCAAAAAAAGTATTTTGGGGGAGTAAAGAAGTTGCGCTACCAACTCACATTTCATTCGTTGTCCCAGAGATAATTTTCTCACCTGCACCTGTAAGATATCTTTTAAATCCAGTAATGCAACAAGTGCATTCAACGTGAAATTAAATTGTGAATCAGAGATGTCATATATTTCCTTGATAAGGAGAAAAGATTCTATGGGGGGTAAATCCCACCAGAGTTGGCTTTTTTGCCCCATAACGAGTGAAATAGATCTGAGGTATGCATGATTCCTCTCAAAAGGAGTATATCCTAATACTTTGATCTCTCCACTTGTAGGATAAATAATCCCCGATAAACACTTTAATGTTGTGGTTTTTCCGGCTCCGTTGGGGCCAATAAATCCAATA
>JAPLZG010000001.1:1335-1781 GCA_026395155.1 Candidatus Tayloriibacteriota bacterium
TGAAAGATGAGAGACTGAAATGGTTGCCATATCCCATTATACACCGTATTTGTTTGATCATACTTTTAGTGCCTTATATATATCACCTAACAAATAGAGAGAGCCAGAAACGACATACGATGCGCTCCCTTTATTCATTGTCTGCACAATATCCTTAATATTATTTTTCACCTCAACGGAAGAAAAACCGAACTTTTTAATATCTGTAATTATTATCTCTGGAGACACGGAAAAATGCGGTAAATCTTGATTTGTACTAAAAATATGGGTAATAATTATTTTTTCAGCAAAGGGGATAATAAACTGTATCATCTTTTTATATTCTTTTCCCTTTTTAAACGCAAGAATAAAGATGAATTTTTTTCTGGAGTAGAGTTTCTCAATTGTTTTCAGAAGTGCTTTCATTTTTTGCACATTATGTGCCCAATCAAGAATAATCTGACTTT
>JAPLZG010000044.1:0-1791 GCA_026395155.1 Candidatus Tayloriibacteriota bacterium
GTTTCTTCCTCTCCCTCTTTTTAGGATTAATTTATCTTTTATCAGCTTATTTAGATCACGAACAACTGTTAATCGAGTAATTTTTTCGTCTATTCTTGAAATAAAATTAAGAAGATCTTTATTTTTTGCAGATTTATTTTTTCGAATAAACCCTAAAACCTTATTTTGTCTGTCATTTAGCTTAATCATAGGAAAATAATTAATTGTATCATTTTACGTTTTTAATTGTATCATAAATGATACAAAAAGACAAATATTAAAAAACTTTATGACCATCTTGTTGCGATTGCACAGGATGGTCTTTCTATCTAAAAGTTAGAACCAAAAAAAGGCTTATTAAAGCCTTAAAATGGGTCGGATTTTCATCAGCTGTCAGTGGTGAACTCAATTAGAACTATTTTTGAGAGGAGAAATGAGCTTGTTTATGTCCCTGATTTGGCTCTAGAGTAAGGAAACTGGATAATTTTAGATCTTTTATTGTTCGTCTAAACTCTCTAGAGCCTTATTGTATTTACATAAATTAAAACTATAAATTCCAAGAACCAATATTTCTTTTTCTGTGTCTATGGTTTCAATAATAATTCTATCATGCAGTAAAAGCGGAAAATCATTGTTGTCCAATGTAATAAGAAGAAGGTTGTCTCGATATTTTTTTAAATAAGCGGAGATATAGCAGTCTACAATGCTAATTTGTTTGGGAGAAATATTTTTGTTTGAATAAATATTTGATATTTTAATGGCATCATTCAAAATTTCTGGAGTTACTGGTAGGGAGACATAAGATAAACCTTCTAAGAATTTTTCTTTATTTTTAATATGTTCTGCTTTTTTGCATCCTCGCAGAAATTCAAACTTTATAAATTCATTAACTATGGTAGTACAGTTATTTTCATTAAAAATCGAGAACAACTTATCAAAATATTCTGTATCACTATAAGTATAGACTTTTGCGATAAAACACGTGTCTAATAAGATATGCTTTTTGTCTAATTTTGATTTTTGCATGTTTCTTGTTGATGGCTCAGCTCTTTTAATGCTTCTTCCTCGTCTTCTTTGACCGTTAATGCTAATTTTCTTATTTTTTCAATATCAATTTTAGTAGCCTCTTTTTCTTCTTTATGCTTAATTTTTTTCTCAGTGTTCATTCGAATAAATTTATTATCTTGAAAACAAATAAAATAATATGTCTTTGCATATTCTTCTTTTGTAAGATTATATTTTATTTTTACTTACGGCAATAGGTTCGGTCTACAGTGTTTAGCTCATGAGGATAGAATGGTGGAGCAAAATGAGTTGTATTAGAAATAAAAAACAACCTAATGCAAATGAGGTTGTTACCGCTATGTATATAAAGAAGGCTGATTACTAAAAGCTAGTAGATGTTTCTGAGAGGCCGGCCGTCCCTCCATCGTTCTCACCCGAAGGTGACTTGGCAGTGAGCCGAATTTCTGCTCTTCAGAAACCTACCACCAATAAAATAACAGAACCTAACATTTCTGTCCAAAGTTTGAAAAAATTCTACCCCACCACTTGTTACACTATACTAATTATAATTTTCGGGAGTATAAAACAAACAAATAAAATATTCTCTATATAGGGTTATTTTATTTCAAAAACAATCTTAAATACTGAAGATGGGGTACATATATAATATCTATAATGTTAGTATGTTTATATATGATTGAAGAGTCCATAAAAAGCAAAGAAAGACTTACTAGGTACTCTAATCATTATTACCTAGCCGATGGAACACGAGAGGGACATGGGGGGGTCTTTAAAGATTACTTTCCT
>JAPLZG010000044.1:1805-13090 GCA_026395155.1 Candidatus Tayloriibacteriota bacterium
CATAGCCGTAGTCTCCCTCGTAATGTTCATTATCTAATAACCATTGGTTACACCATTTCATCGGTAGTAAGAGCGATAATACCTTTCTTCTTTTTTTAGTTTACATATTTTCGAACTATTGAGTGAAGAAGGGGGTTCTCGATCATTTCCTTACCAGTGGCATTTCCCAATTCGGATAAATTTTAAAAGTGAGTGACTCTCCCGGGTTAAGTTGCTTGAATTTTGTCACTTGCTCTTGAAACTTGTAGTCTTTGTAGGGTTTCCAAATAAAATCGGCCGGAATACCTATTAATAGTAGGCAAATTAGCAATAGGCCAGCGATGCTCTTCATGATTTTGCTTTCGCCTTTAAAAAATAGCCATGTCAGAGAAAAAACCCAGGCGACAACCGGAAAAAAATAATAGCGGTTAACTCCGCCACCGCTGGCCATAGCCTCCCATTGCGGCTTAGTAGAACTAACCTGGGGCGTTATTAGACTAGCTCCAAAAATAAGGAAAGCGAAAATAATAAAGAGCCGCAATTCATTTTTCGCTTTCCAGAAGACATACATAAGCAAACCAATGCCAATTAAGCTTACTATTACCGGCAGTTTTCCGTTTTTCCACAGAGTTAAATCCAATATGTATTTTTTGTTGTCCAAGCCTATCAAACCATTAATAAAAACACTGAGTCCCAAGATCTTGAAAAAATTCAAGAGTCCCGCTCCCAGTGAAACTTTCAATCTCATTGAATCGGAGATGATAAAAAGGAAGCTATATGCCTGAATCAAAAACGCCACACAGATTATAATGAGATTCGAAATCCTTTCCCGAAAAGACTTTAGATACGCATGAACTAATGCAACCGGAAAGGCGAAAAATACAAACGGCCCGCTTAGACCAGCGATTGATAGAAGAAAACCGTCAGAAAATTTTTGCCAAGTTTTTTTTGGAGGGGTGGCTACAATAATCAAAAACATCAGCAAGGCCAATCTCCACATGGCATTAGTGAGATTTACGTGTGTTTCATGTGTTGCGGGAAGTACCAGATATAATGTGCCTATCAAAAATCTTTGCCACGTTTTTGGCACGATTCTCTCGAAGCGTTTCGAGAGAAAAAACACCGCTGGCAAAATTTGAATAATTATGGCAAGGGAATTAAAAATGAGTGGCGCGTGACTGATATCGAAAAACATGCTTGCCGACGCGCCGACCCGGGAAATTGTTTGAAAGTATTTTTGTTTGGGAATCAGAAATGGCGTAATCGGATTGGTCGCGTTATAGGCTTCAGTATACCAGAAGACTCCATCCTCGGCGTGAAATTGCGGATAAGTAATTGCGTCCGGTCTTCGCAATACAGTTATTAGCAAAAAGAGAAAAATTATTCCGACAAGCACAATTGCTTTTTTTAGTTGTGGCAAACGACATGATTCTGCTTTCAGTGATACGCTCGAGATGTCATTCGATTGCTCAACTTTGTGCTTATCTTGCATAATCTTTTTTTATTAAAATTTTATTGTTGGTTGGTAATTGTGATAACGTTGGTGTTCACTTATAATCATTTTTTTTCATTGTCTTTATTTAATATCAGGTAATAATCTATAAACTTCACTGGAAACTTGGTTTTTATCTGCTCCTAAATAATTAGTTATCTGATCAACTAACCTTTCTCTAAAACCATCAGGATTGCTCTTATATTTACTTTTCACGTTATTTACTTCTTTCTGGATATTTGATGTTGTTGGCTCAAGTTTGACTACATCATTAGTCTTTTTGGGATTAGCCAATGCTTTAAATTGACGTTTTGACATTCCTTTTGGTCTTTTATCTATTGTATATCCATCTAAATTATTTCCACTATCATAAATAATTTTACCTTGGTAATAATTAGGATCGGTGTCCCAGGTCGGAGTATCCCATTTAGAGCCTCTCGTTCCGTAGGTTTTATTATATAATCCTTGACTCGGTTTGTAACTATAATTATCATACTTTAATCCATTCGGATCGCTTCTTACGTGGGGAGCGACATAAGTTCCGTTACTTCTATAATATCCCTTTACTGAGACGTAAGCATCTGAATAACTGAAATTTAATAAAAAAAACAAAGACACAAAGATTCCAATAATAATTTTCTTCATTTTTGTTTTTTAGATTTAATTTTTTTTAAATTAAAAATTTCAACAATATTAGTAACTATAATTTGTTGAATAGTCGTCCAAAGAAGACGAGGAATCTTCAAGATTTCCTGAACGACGTTTTAACCCTTGGTTAATTTCGTCATTCTTCTCCTTATAATAATAGCTGGGCTCATTCTCAACTTCTCTTCTCATTTTTCTAGTTTGGTAAGAAAAGTCATCAAGGTTTGAAGCGGTATCATCTGCACCAATATCGTTAGCTTGTGACGATAGATCATTGGCTCGCCACTCCAGATTTCTCAATTTCCGAGTATACTCATAAGAGTCATAATTATCCATATTTCTTTTTAAGCGTCTTATCTCATAATCCATATCATCTATCCCTGATTTAATATTCTTCGTTTCATCTAACATTTTTTCTTTATCCTCATTATTATTAGTTTCTGAGTCGAAACTATAATTATTATTTTCAGACTCTGTTGCCTGTTCTTCTTCTGGCTCTACATAGGAATGCTTATTCTCATTGTTAATTAAATCTTTGGAGTAGCTTTTTGTTCCAATATTTACGGGGATAGCTGGAAGCTCTATCATATTTAACTCTTTTTCCTCTGTCTTTACTCCTTCCGGACTAGAGGAAAAATAATTCTTTGTTGTTTCAGGTATATCATAAATTTGTATAGCCCTAACAGCGAAAATAATCAAAATAACTAGTAATGGCCGATTAATATTTTTCATTTTTAATTTATTGTAAGCTTGACCCTAGCTTTGTTTAATTAATAGATAAAATATCATTTTGGCTCACGTTTCCGCGCTCCCATCCTTTCCTGTATTTAGTTCTTCCTTTCTTATCTTTATAAGCTGTTTTGGTTTTGTTCTTATAACTCATAGCTAAATTATAATTTCCTCGCCCCCATTTTGCGTATTTTAGCTCAACTGTAACAATTGAGCTTGTGCCACTTCTCCTTAGTCCAACAACTTTTACTTTTCTTCCACCGAGCCTCATTGTTACATATTTCTTGTTTGTAAGAGATAGATTTGTAAAAGTATAGCTTATTCTTGTTTTAGCTTGTTTACTTATACTGTAAGTAAGTGTTGATGTGTCGGTAGTCACTTGAACATTGCCAGAGGTGCTGCTGGTTGTTTTGACTGAAGCAACAAAATATGTCGCATGGTTTACAGTGAAAGAACATTGTCCACTTGAAACAGTGCAGGTTGTTTCATTCGCCCAAGCGCTATCACTTTCACCTAATGCTTGAATATTTAAAGTTTGTCCGTTGTATTTACTATCAACATTTATTTTTATTGTTACTGGTTTATCAAAGCTTAAACCTAACCCAGGAATACCTATCTTTAGTCTTCCGACGACATCTGAACCCGTTGATAATCCGCTACTAGTCAAAGAATTTAAACTGAAATCTTGATTTACCATTTTGTAAAAAGCAAAGCTTCCTCCCTCTTTTTTTGTTACAGTTGTATTGACTGGAAAGGTGACACTTGCCATAGATGAACTAAACGTCCACTCTTTTTCAATTTTTACCGATGAGGATTCAGCTGTGTTTGCTATTGTTAAACCCGTTGCGTTCGGAATAGAACTTATGTCATTACCATTATTGTTATTCCATTGCTTTTGGTTTCCAAGTTTATCTTGAACCCAAACCGATGCTAATCCCCAAATGCCTGATTTACTTCCATATGGAATAGTTTTGGTAGCCCTATAGACGCCATTATGATCATCACCTGATATTCGTGTGAAATCAACAACGTAAGACGGAGAATAGGCTTCAACATATTGAGTGCCTATTAACGGTTCTAGTTTAACAGAAATGTAGGATCTATTTGCGTTATAATCTGACGAACAACTACTGTCACTAGGTGAGTTCTGACATATTCCAACGCCATCATCGGAGACAGAGATAGTTATTACTATTGACTGATCTCCGTTCGAAGTGTTTATTTCCGATGGTGTGATACTAAAAGCAGTAATTGTCGGAGCAGTATTATCTTCAAACGCTTTTACGAAGCATATATTAAATACAAATAAAATAAAGGATAGCAGGGAGACAACAATTGTTTTTTTCATTAGTTCAATTTTAATTGTAATTATTGAAATTTTACTAGTTTCCATTTAAACACAAAAGGTCCCCTGAACCTGGCGACAGAACCTTTCGGAACCGTCCTATACCCTTTCGGATATAGACCTACACGAAGTACCGGTCAGGAGACCGTTTCTATCGTGTAGGATCTAACACCATGCCCCTTATGGAGTTTAGGTGTTTTGTGCCAAATTGTATTTTGAATTTATCACATATATTTGAAAAAAGAAATAAATAAATTGATTTTTGTCTTTATTCAAGGTAGAATACAGGAAAATATAATGAAAATTAGAATTAAAATTTAGCTATCATGGCCACTTCAAATTACAATAATGATAAAAAAAGTTTAAAAGAAATAATAAAAGTATTAAAAATCTTAGAGGAGCAAGAAAGAAATACTGCATTTTTTGATTTTGATAGAAAGGAGTTGCTGTATTCAATAATCACAGATTATTATAGTCCTTATGAAGAAATTTCTTCCAGTTTTATGCAAGAAAAAGTTTTAAACGCTGGGGAAGACGAGAATGAAATAGTTTATGAAATAACAAAGGACTTCTTGGAAATATTAAAAACACATGGATTTATTGAAGATTACAATGTGGAGATAAAGAAATCGATCATACATGATATCGAGTTCGGATATCCAGACGAGGTAAATAAAAGTCTTTCAATTAAAGTTGATCGATGTCATAAGAATTACAATGTTTGTGCACTTTTTGATCTATATATTTGGGAAAACACATTTGATTTATACGGAACAAGCCTTCAAAAATCAAAAATTGCTGAGTATATATATAAAAAAATGAATGATTTTCAAAATAAAAAAATCAATCTTTATTTCGGCAATCAAGCCCAAACAGTTTTATTAAAAGGAGAATTAACTGGTTTGCCAAATGATGATTTAGAAAAATATGTTAAAAGATCAGATCTAAAGCATATTAGAGTTGCTAAAACACTAAGATATATGGAAAATGAAGGTTTATTAAAAATAAATTATGTTAATTATTCTTCAAAAGAAAACGGCTATTCGCCACAAGAAGCAAGCATAATAGTTATTAATAAAGAGGGAATTAAAAACTTGATTGAAACCAAAGTAACAATTGCAGATAAAAATAAGCAATCAGCTAGAAAAATTATTTTTGAGGATGAAAAACTTAAATGGGGAATAATAGAAGCTCCTTTTGAGAAGGGACAAGGTAAAATAATGGGAATACTTTATAAAGACAGGGATGAAACAATTGGGGGATACAAAAAAAACGGATGCCCCATAAACATAAAAGTTCTAATGAAGGCCGGAGGATATGAAGAAAAAGAAACTTTTCTAAATGCAATTGCTGAGATGAACGCAAAATTTAAAAAAAAAGAAATACCTGCAAAAATTAAATCAACTCTAAAAAATTATCGAATGCTTATAATTTCATACTAAAAAATAAAAAAGTATAGAAATGTAGTGGAAGTAATTATAGAAATAAAATTTATTAAATTAAGACGAATAAGCTAAATCACTAAAATCTACATATATATCTACTAAAAAAGCCCATTTACGGGTCTTTTTTTATTTGTAATTCTTATTCCAGAAGATAAAATTTAATTTATTAAAATGACTCAAAATCAAATTAATCACAACGAGCTAACTTACATTCCCCTAGACGACAACAAGAATTACTACTACAGCCACGATATTGGATTAGTGGCTTTTTTGTTATGCAAAAATCACGAACTGGTTAGTTTGGATAAAGAAATTAAAAGCAAGGCGATGTTTATCCTGAAGCGAAGATTAGAAACAGAAAATGAAATAAAAAACTATTGGGATTTTAAATCTAATTGTGACGGACAAACTTTTTTTAACCAGCTAAAAAGGCTAAAAAATCAGATCTATAGCCCTTATTAAAATGCTATCAAGCAATCAAATTTCTCAATTCCAACTCCTGCATAAAGAACACTTCGGCGAAGAGATTAGCCGGGAGGAGGCTATTGATAAAGGAATTAAACTTATTCGCTTCGTTGAGCTAATTTTAGAGCCTTTAGATTATCCGGAGAAACTACAAAATTTTAATATTAAATCAATCTCAAAACCATGAATATTAAATCCAAAAGAGAAATCTACAGCGACATGGAACGAGAATGGCGAAAGTCATTACCAAGATATTCCGATCAAGAACTTCTAGGGATATTCCCGGAAGCTAAAGAAATAATTCCTAAAAAAATTAGAGAAAACCAAAAAAAGTATAACGAACTGAAAGAAAAAGCAAAAAAACTTTTAAAAAAAGCCCGACAAATTGCAGGTAAAGATGCTTGGTTTACCAGGTTATTAATAAAAGCTTTTTATGCTCCGAATTTAATTAAATACGAAAAAAGAATTTTAAGACTCAGAAATTATTCAAAACCGGAGAATATAAAGGTTGAAAATTTTACAAGGAAGGTTGAGAAAGCAAGAGAATATCCGATTTTACAACTGGCCGAAGGACTTATGAATTTAAGAAGGAAGGGAACGTTGTATTCTTCTTTATGTCCTTTTCACAACGAGAAAACTCCTTCATTTTTCATTTACCCAAATAATAATTCTTACTATTGCTTTGGCTGTGGTGTCCATGGGGATGTAATAAGTTTAGCTGAGCAACTATATAATGTTCAATTCAAAGAAGCTGTTATGAGGCTTCAATAGATAAATTAATCAATAATTTAAATTACTATGAACAACGAAGACAATATGGTGGATATGATAGATAGAGAAGTCGTCGAAGAAGAAGCAAGAGAAGAAGATTCAAAAACAGAAACAGTTTCTTCCTGCATTTTGCAAGACGGAACACTGGTTGAAATGCTTTACGATAAGAAAGAGGAAAAGACTATGTTTGCAGTTTTCAAGGACGGAGAACTTAAAATAAGAAAAACTATCAAGATAGGCGAGACTTCTCTTAAACCACATTCTCCCGATAAAGATTTACTTAAAAATGATGTCATCCTTTTTCCTTCTAAACCAGAGGAGTATGCTTCTCAAGAAGAACTGATTGAAGAAATTCAAGAGTTTATTCATAAATATCTTTCAGTCTCGGAATCTTTTGAAAAAATTGTTTCTTATTATGTGCTTTTCTCTTGGGTCTATGATGACTTTAACGAACTTCCTTATATCAGAGCTATCGGTGACTATGGGACAGGGAAGTCCCGATTTCTGAAGACTGTCGGCTCAATTTGCTATCTTCCTATAATCACCAATGGAGCTACCAGCGTCTCTCCTATTTTTAGAATATTAAATGATTTCCGAGGAACTTTAATTTTAGATGAAGCCGATTTTAGATATTCTGACATGACGTCAGATATGATTAAAATTTTGAACAATGGCTTTGCAAAGGGAAATCCGGTCTTAAGAAGTGAAAGTAATAATAACAAAAGTTTCGATGTAAAAGCTTTTAATGTTTTTGGTCCGAAAATTATTGCTACCAGAACGAACTATAAAGACGAAGCTTTGGAAAGCAGAATGATTACAGAAGACATGAATTTAAACACAAAAAGAGAGGACATTAAAACCAATATAGTTGATAATTTCAATAAAGAGGCTCTCGGAATAAGAAATAAATTACTTATGTTTCGCTTTAAAACCAAAGGAAAAAACATTTTAAAAAGTGAACTGGAGGATAAGGGAATAGAGCCAAGATTAAACCAGATCGCAATTCCTTTGATGAGTATTATTGATAATCAAAATGTAATAGAGGAAATAAAAAAATATATTAGGGAATACAATGGCAAGATTAAAGCTGATAGGGCTTCTGATTACAACTGCCAAATACTGGAAGTTCTCTGCGATCTTCAAAGAGAAGGAAACAATAATCCAACGATGAAAGAAGTGTCGGATATATTTAATTTAAAAAACGAACTAGGTGAAAAAGAAAGATTTACTTCCAGAAAAATTGGATACTTCGTAAGAAAGAAATTGGGATTAAAAACAAAGGAGGGTAGGGATGGTTATAGAATTACAGATGACAGTAAAGAGAAAATTGAAATTCTTAAAAAACGTTATGGCATAGAAAGCGTGGACGTTGTGGACATCGCGGACATTGAAGAGGAAGAAGAAATTAAAGAAATCAATATACAAGAACTTCTTTTGTAAGCCATGTTTGATATTTCTTACCCTAGAATAAAGTTCACGATGTTCACAATGTCCACAGAGCTAATAAATTTATTCAACCACAATGAAGAAATTAGTTAAGAAAAAACCTGAAAATAAACTTATAAAATCTTTATCGATTGATAATGCCAGAAGAATAGCAATTAATTCAATCGGATGGAATAATTATTGTGCAGAGAATAAATTAGAGAAATTAGCAAAACAATTGACTGAGGCTTATAACAAAGGAGAGGAAATTGCTCAAGGAGAATTGGCAAAGAATCTAGACTTCGTTAGCCTTGCTTTTAGCCTGGACTCTGGACATACTCTAATGGAGAGTGTAGGAGAAAGACATAGAGGGCTTGCCTTACAACTAAAGAAAGAATTCGAGAAAGAATTTGATTGTAAAAGTTCCTCAGAAAAGGCTCTGATCGATATGTTAGTAAGCTCATATATTACAAAAATGACTGACTTAAAAAGGCTTGAGTCAAATAAACAATCTGAATTTCTGAGTCACGAAATGAACGGTTTTCTCAGTCTACTTTCCAAAGATGCAGATCGGGCTCATAGGCAATTTATTTCAACGATTGAAACGTTGAAATCCATAAAACAACCAGCGCTTAATGTAAACGTCAAAACTAACAATGCTTTTATAGGAGAGAATCAACAATTTAATCAAAACAATGAGCCCAAATGATTTCGGAAAAAACATATTAGCGGAACAGTGCCAGAGGATAAATATAAACGAATTCTTGAGAGAATCCAAAACAAAGCTTAAAAAGTCTTTACTCGCAAGCAATATTGAAACTCAGGGGCTCAGTTTGACCCTCACTGATTCTAAGACGGGCTTTGGAGGAGTTAGATACTGGTTTAGCTGTCCTAGCTGTAATAGAAGGGTAGGGGTTGTATATAGGCATTTACTAACGGGCCAGCTGGGGTGCCGATTATGCCTAGGCTTAGATTACCGGAAACATCGTTATAAAGGGATGATTGAAGAAAAAATTAGGTAGTAATTAAAAATTTAGTTTATATTGATTGTATTGACCCAACCAAATCCCACGAATTTTTTTATTGTCGCTCTAAAAGGGCGGTTCTGCCGACAAATCATTCGTGGTTAGTTGGGTCAATCAGGACCGTCCTTTTAGTTTTAATAAAATTACAATGAATCAGGTAACTCTGAAGCTAAAATACTTCATCTATTGTAGGAAATCTACCGAGGGTGAAGAAAGACAGGCTCTTTCAATTGAGTCTCAAGTAGATAAAGCCAAAGAAATTTTTGGGAACCTTAAGGTTGTTGAGATTATAGAAGAAAGAAAGAGTGCTTTTAAGCCATATAATCGTCCTGCTTTTGCTAAAATGATTGAGAGAATCAAGAATGGTGAAGCTGATGGAATAATCGCTTGGCACCCTGACCGACTTTCTCGTAACGAGGTAGATGCGGCAACAATGACTTATATGATTAGAACTGGTCAGATAAAAGATTTAAAATTTGGTTCTTACAGTTTTGATAACTCTCCGGAAGGTATAATGATGTTACAAATGGCCTTGTCTCAATCTCAATATTCCTCAGCAAAGCTCAGTAAGGACGTTAAAAGAGGAATGGAAAAGAAAGCCAAAATGGGTTGGAAGCCTGGATTGTCTCCAGCCGGATACTTGAACAATAAATTTAAAGAAGACGGTGAAAAAGATATAAAAGTTGATCCAATTAGATTTCCTCTTATAAGAAAAATGTGGGATTTAATGCTCACTGGTAGTTATAGTCCTCCTCAAATTCTCAAGATTGCCAATGATGATTGGGGTTATAGAACCGTAAAAAGAAAGCACATAGGAGGAACAAAATTATCCAGAAGCGGAATCTATAAGCTTTTTACAAACGTTTTCTACGCTGGCTTTTTTGACTACAATGATCAGCTGCACAAAGGAAATCACAATAAAATGATAACTCTCGAGGAGTTCGACCGAGTACAGATGCTTTTAGGCAGGAAAGGTAAACCAAGACCTATTAGTCATGAGTTTCCTCTTACTGGACTTATTAGATGCGGTGAATGTGGTTGCTTGATAACAGCTGAAACTAAAAAGAAAATAATTAAGAAAAATAAGGGAGAGATTAGAGAATATACTTATTATCACTGTACCAAGAGAAGGGAAGACATGAAATGCTCTCAAAGAAAACATATTCGAGCAGAGAAATTAGAAGCTCAAATAGATAAAGAGTTGAGTGAATATGTAATTTTGCCAAAGTTTCTTGATTGGGCACTGGAAGCTTTAAAAGAGAAACATCAAGAAGAAGTTGTAACCAGAAGCAGTGTCTATGAAATGCAACATAAAACATTAGTAGACTTACAGAAGCAGGAAGATAGCTTGATCGATATGAGATGCCGAGAACTAATTAACGATGAACAATTTGAAAAAAGAAAGAAGACCCTCCAAGAAGAGAAGATGAAGATGAAAGAATTAAGGGATGATACTGAAAGTAGGGCAGAGAAGTGGACTAATCTAGCCGAAAGAACAATTAATTATGTTTTTTATGCGAGAAGTGCTTTTCTGGCTGGCAATATCCAAAAGAAAAGAGAAATATTTGCTAATTTAGGTCAGAACTTTTTGTTGAAAGACGGGAAACTTACTATTGAAGCGAACGAATGGTTTCAGGAAGTAAAAAAAGGTTACTTTCCACTTGAGGTAGAATATCGAAGGTTAGAACTGGCGGATAATATGTCTAATAAAGCAAAAACAGAGGGTCTTACCTCTGTTCGTACACAATGGCTGGGGTGGTAGGATTCGAACCCACGATTTTCTCGTTCAGAGCGAGATGCCTTACCACTTGGCCACACCCCAAAACAAAATTTTCAACCCGAAAAAACGGGCAGGCACAAGACCCGCCCCTACAATACGATTTTTTTATGAAAAAATCAAAAAATATGAATACGAATGAGATCGTAGGCACGTGGCATGCCACGTGTGAACTTAATAATGCGAA
>JAPLZG010000098.1:0-7037 GCA_026395155.1 Candidatus Tayloriibacteriota bacterium
TGAAAAGATTATGTTAAAGAAATAAATCTCTTGATTTTCGGGACTTTTGTAGTAGAATACACGAGATGGATATCTTAAAAAACAAACCACAACTTAATAAAAAGCCAACAAAAGGTAAGGGAAAAATGCCTATCTTTAGCAAAGGACCGATGTCAGTTTTTTCTAAAATTGCAAACGGAATTTTAATAATTTTAATTATTTCTACTCTTTATTCTTTAATATTTACTGGTGGTGTAAATAATGAACAAATATCTATTGGTCAACTTGCTAATGATATAAATTTTGGAATTGTTCAAAAAATTGAAGTGAAAGGGGATAATCTTTTAATAACTTATTCTTCTACAAGTTCAAGTGCTGTTGCTCTTATAAAAGAAGCAAAAAAAGAAGTTGACACTCCTCTTACTCAAACACTTTCAAATTATAAAGTTTCTCAAGATAAGCTTGCAAAAATAAATATCGATATTGTTTCTGATACCGGTTTTGCTTATTGGTTTATGAATCTCGCCCCATTTTTAATTCCACTTATTTTTATAATTATTTTTATTTGGTTTCTTACACGACAAATGAAAGGTGCTGGTATGCAGGCGATGTCTTTTGGCCAATCTAAAGCTAGAATTATTTTGCCAAGTGATAAAAAACAAAAAGTTACTTTTGCAGATGTTGCCGGAGCTAAAGAAGCGAAAGAAGAACTTTCCGAAGTTGTAGATTTTTTGAAAAATCCTAAAAAATTCTTGGATATGGGAGCAAAAATTCCTAAAGGAATTCTTTTGATGGGAGCTCCGGGAACAGGAAAATGTGTTACTGGCGACACACTTATACAAACATCAAAAGGTTTAATCGCCATAGATGAGATTCCAAAATATTTTTCAATTAATCCTGATAATACTGTCGATGGTCTTACTATCGTTACTCTTGATGAAAAAACTGGCTCTTTGAAATTGTCTCTTGCTTCACATTGGTACGATTTAGGAGAACAGAATACAGTCTCCATAAAAACTGAATCAGGAATGTCACTTGAAGGAACACCAGAGCATCCAATAATAACCGTTGAGAAAGAAACAGGTCATTTTGTTTTTAAACAACTTGGTGATATTAAAAAAGATGAATGGTGTGTTCTCGGATCAAATACAAATATTTTTGGGTCATATACCAAAGTTCCATCTGCCGAAGTTGCTTATTTACTCGGTGTTTTAACCGGTGATGGTTGTTTGACCATAAAAGACAGGATAATATTTTCTACGGCGGATAAAGAAATTTTAGAACGTATTCAAAAAATTTCTAAAAATATTTTTGGTAAAGAATTTTCAAAAACATCTTCACGTGCTTATGATTATGAATTACGTAGTATAGAAGCAAAAACGACTCTTATGTCGTGGGGAATCGGTGAAACATATGCTAGACATAAAAAGATCCCTGAGTGGATCCATCTTGCTCCCCGTGAGTATATTCAACAATTCTTGCAAGGTTTATTTGATACTGATGGTTCTGTTGAAAATAAAGGTAGCATAAGTTTTTCTAGTGCAAGTAAAAACTTAGTAAAGGATGTTCAGCTTATGTTATTAAACCTCGGTATAGTTGTACGAAGTTATGAACGTAAAAAGAAGTATAATAATCAACTTCAACATTATATTGTTATTTATGGAGATTTTGTAGAGAAGTTTCAATCTGAAGTTGGTTTTTCTGTTGAGAAGAAAAAAAATAGACTCGCACTGATTTGTGTAAAACAAAGAAATACAAATGTAAATGTTATACCTCTTCAGGGTATGCTTATTCAAAAAGTATGGAAAGAAGCAGTTATGACCACAGGACAGACTTTGGATAGAGAATTCTATTCTCAGTCATTATATAAAAATACCAAACGTTATATTTCTGGAGAAAGAATGCCTTCACAAAAAGGGATGTCTGTGTTTATCGATGGAGTTTCAGAGGTTTCTCCATATATAAATAATATGCCAGAAGTAGCTCATTTAAAAAATCTGTCTTCCGGCAAATTTTTCTTTACTAAAATAAATTCTATTAAAAAAAGTAAAGCAAAAGTCTATGATTTAACAGTCCCAGTAACGCATAACTTTATTGCTAATGGTTTTATTAATCACAACACTTTACTTGCAAGAGCTGTTGCTGGTGAGGCTGGTGTTGCTTTCTTTTCTATTTCAGGTTCAGAATTTGTTGAAATGTTTGTTGGAGTTGGGGCATCTCGTGTTCGCGATTTATTTAAAATGGCAAAAAATGCATCACCTTCAATTATTTTCGTTGATGAAATAGATGCTGTTGGAAGAGTTCGAGGTACTGGTGTTGGTGGTGGAAATGATGAAAGAGAGCAGACATTAAACCAGATTCTCGTTGAAATGGATGGATTTGAACCAAACGAAAAAGTTATTGTTATGGCTGCGACAAACAGACCGGATGTTTTGGACCCTGCACTCTTAAGACCAGGAAGATTTGACAGAAGAGTTGTTATAGATTTGCCAG
The DNA here is from genome assembly GCA_026395155.1 of Candidatus Tayloriibacteriota bacterium. Lineage (GTDB taxonomy): Bacteria > Patescibacteriota > Minisyncoccia > Phycocordibacterales > GWA1-40-21 > Bog-1340. The sequence goes on from JAPLZG010000098.1 coordinate 2,473, forward strand.
ATAGAAATGACAGAGAAGCAATATTGGTGGTTCATTCTAAATCAAAACCTTTTGCTGAGGATGTAAATTTGAGAACTATTGCAGAAAGAACCCCAGGATTTTCTGGTGCTGACCTTTATTCTCTTATGAACGAAGCTGCTATTTTGACTGCTAGAGAAAATAGACAAAAAGTTTCTCAGTTTGACTTGATTCGTTCAATTGAAAAAGTAATGATGGGTCCTGAAAGAAAAAGTCATTTACTTTCAAAGAAAGAAAAAGAAATTACTGCATATCATGAAGCAGGACATGCGCTTGTTTCTTCAATACTTCCTTATGCGGATCCAGTTCACAAGATTTCAATTATTTCCCGTGGAAGAGCTGCGGGCTATACATTGCATTTGCCGTTTGAAGATAGAAAATTGCAATCAAAAAAAGAATTTCTTGATGATATTGCTGTGGCACTTGGTGGATATGTCACAGAAAAAATGATTTTTGGAGATCTTACTACTGGTCCATCAAATGACTTACAAGTTTCAACTGCGCTTGCAAGAGATATGGTTACAAAATATGGAATGTCAGAAAAAATGGGGCCTGTTGCTCTTGAAGGAGAAGGGGGAAGAGCGATGTTTGGAAGAGGAGTAAATGATAAAGAATATTCTGATAAAGTTAACGCAGAGATTGATAGAGAAGTGTATGAGATTATGGATGGAAATATGAAGAGATCAGAAAAAATAATTACTGATCATAGAAAAGCTCTTGATTCAATCGCCAATAAACTTATTGAGGTGGAAGTTCTTGAAAGGGAAGAATTTGAAAAGTTATTGATTGTAAATGGAATTACTCCGAAAAAGAAGGAGGATATAGAGCACCAAAAATAAATTAAAAGCGTCCGCCTTGAAGGCGGACGCTTTTAATTTATTTTTAAGTGCTTAAGTTTTTAAAGTAATAGAATCAATTAATAAAAGTTATCAACTTTAAACGGCCGTTTAAAAGTGATAATATATTAAATATGAATTTAAATAATCCAAGTTTATCTATTCTTCTCATTGCTTTTCTTTCAAGTGCTAGAAGCAGTAAACGCTTTTATGAGATTATTCGTGATAAACAATTTACTAAATATAATGAAAGAAGTATTAATGTGGCAATCTCGCGCCTACACAAAAACGAATACATTGGTAAAACTTCAAATGGTTGGATTGTTACTGATTCAGGTTTATCTTTTAGAAAAAAGTTTTTAATTAATTGTTACATATCATCTCCATTTAATGAAAAGGCAGATAAGAATACGATTATAGCTTTTGATATTTCAGAAAAGAGCAGAAAAATCAGGGGATGGCTAAGAAACCAACTTAAAATATTTGGATATTCAATGTTACAACAGAGTGTTTGGTTTGGTCCAGGGCCTTTACCGAATGAATTTTTTAAAAGGGTAGAAGGTTTTGGAATAAGGAAGAATATTAAAATATTTACTGTGAAGAAAAGTAACAACTAATATAAATTATCAGTTTTAAACGGTCGTCAATAACTGATAACATACTAAAAAACATAGATCCAATTCACACATATATTTAAAAAAATGTGAAGTAGTCCACATTTTTCTATCATGTGCGCGTGCCAGGATTCGAACCTGGGACCAGTCGTGTATAAGACGACCGCTCTACCAACTGAGCTACACGCGCATCACAAAATAGATATTAACTCAAAAAAACATTTTTCGCAATTAAAGTGGCCTTATCATAGGCCTCATTTGGATCTCCTCCTTTATAAGGAGGTTGAAATTTGGGCATGGGACCCAAATGAAAGACCTTGAATATTTTTGTAATCGACCTAATTTTCTTGAACGAAGTGATTGGAAAATGGAAGTACTCTTGTGGTAAAAAAAGTGAAAGGTGTACCGCTTCTGTAGGAAGGGGATATTCTGATGACGAGGTGGTTGTGTTTGTTGGAAGTGTATTAATTTTTTCTGTCATTCCCGTGTAGACGGGAATCCAGTGTTTAACATGTATTGCCACGGATTATTTCGCAAAGACAAAAAAACAAAGCTTGCTAAATTTTCTTAGGGCGGTAAAATTAAGTGAGTTAAAATTTATTAATTTAATTAATTATCCCGCCGACGCTTAAGAAAGCTGTGGCGAGGTAAAGAAAAATATGTCAGAAAAATTTGGACAAATGCCTGAAGAGAGTACGGAAGGAAGTACATCAGTAGTTGATAAGGTTGTAGAAGCAAAAATGGTTGAATTATAAAGTGTTATTTCAATTAAAGAAATTATTGATAGATTGGGTCAAGATAATTTAGAATCAGTCAAAGGGGGTAAGATAGAGGGGCTTGCATGGATGTCAATTTTAAATTCATCTGATTTAAAAAAAGGAGCTTGGGAAGCTTGGTTGGGTAAAAATTGGGTAGAACCATCAATCAAAAATGAAGTATGGAAGTATTTTAAAGATGGGGAGATTGATGGCTTAAGAGAGAATGGTGTACCTCTTTTTGACTCTGGTTATTTTGAACAGACAGTAGGTTCTGATGGTAGTGCATATATCACTCCGACAGAGAAATTGTTGGTGTTTGTAAAATCTAGATTATTAAAAGAATAATTATTTCGTCTAGCTTTACTACTCAAAATGAATCTCATCTGCCTTTCGGTGGGTGAGTTTTGTTTTTATTAGTGGAAATTTTTGTAGATTTTCATTATTTTCTAAAAGATGTCCGGCTTCTGCACGTGCAACTTCAACCATTTTTATATTTTTAATTGCTTCCATGCCGATATCTGAAATACCCCATTGTTTGGTTCCAGAAAGTTCACCAGCACCACGAAGTTTTAAATCGTATTCTGCAAGTTCAAAACCATTCGCTGAATTTTTAAATGCTTTGAGTCGCTGAATTGTCTTATCTGTTTTAGAATCTGCAAAAACATAACAATATGCCTGATGATTGCTACGGATGACACGTCCTCGAAGTTGGTGAAGCTGTGCCAAGCCAAATCTTTCTGCGCCTTCAATAATAATAATTGTAGAATTTGGAATATTTACACCAACTTCAATAACAGAAGTGGCGCAGAGGAGGCGGATTTTTCCTTCAGAAAAATCCGCCATCACTTTTTCTTTTTCGCCGTCATTCATTTTTCCGTGAAGAACACCGATTTCATATTCTGGAAAAACTTTTTCTTTTAATCTTTTTGCTTCTTCAGTAGTTCTGCACGGATTTTTTCATAAGTTTCAAGTCGCGACTTTTCATCTGGCAAAACAATCTCTGTAATAACTGGTTTTCTTCCAGCTGGCATTTCATCAAGTAGGGAAAGGTCCAAGTCTCCATAAATTGTTAAAGCTAATGTTCTTGGTATTGGTGTTGCGGTCATGCTTAAAAGATGCGGATTTGGTTTTCCATCTGGCTCATTTTTCTTGAAAAATTTTTGGCGCTGGCTTGTACCAAATCTATGTTGTTCGTCAATAATCACATAAGCTAAATGTTTAAATTTAACTGTTTTTGAAATCAGAGAATGTGTACCAACGACAATTGGTATTTCTCCATTTGCAATCCATTTCAAAAGTTGTGTTCGAGAAATATCAGTCCATCCTTCAGGTTTTACCTTTGATGGGAATTTTTTGCAACCACTTGAAGTTATGAGGCCAATATTTATTCCAAGATATGTAAAATATTTTATAAATGATTCAAATTGTTGTTTGGCTAATATTTCAGTAGGGCACATATATGCAGTTTGAAGAGCACCAAAATTTTGACCCTTGGGTCTTGAGGTTGTTACAGCAAAAACAGTTGATGCAGCAACCGCAGTCTTACCACTTCCAACATCTCCTTCAAGAAGTCTACTCATAGCATGTGTATGATTCATATCAGACATTATTTGCCCAATAGCTTTTTTTTGTGCGTTTGTTGCCTCAAATGGGAATCTTTTTACAAACGAATCTATCTCGGATTGTTGTTTTTCTATTTTAAAAGCAGGGTCTTTCGCCCAATCTCTCCTAAGAATTTTTCTTTCTAATTGTATAAAAAATATTTCTTCAAAAGCAAATCGTTTTCTTGCTGCAAGTGCGTGTTCTTGTTTTTGCGGAGTATGAATCCAAATTAGAGCGGTTTTTAATGTTGGAAGATTATATGTATTTAAAATATATTCCGGAATTGGATCGTTTAATGTTTCTAAAATCCCTGAAGAAAAAATTTTCTGAATTGTATGATAAAACCAATTTGAGGTAACACCTTTACTTTCTGGATAGACTGGATAAAGAGAATGAACTTCGCCACCTCCTGCCTGCACTGGTAGGTCTCCAAAAAGGGAATCACCAACACCGATTGGAAGTTTTGTAACCTGTTCAATTTTAGGGTTGCTCATATAGAGTTCACTCTTTCTATCAGATATTTTTCCATCAGCGCGAACAAACATTCCTTCGTGTAGTATTTTTGCGATGTAAGGTTGATGAAACCATACGGCTTTTATTTTCCCACTTTCATCTTCTATCCAAGCTTCAGACATCGGGATTTTACTTTTGAAACCTTTACTTGTTTTTAGATTAGAGATTTTTCCAAAAATTACAGCTTTTTCACCAACTAAAAGTGACCCAATATTTCTTTTTTG
>JAPLZG010000098.1:7109-10882 GCA_026395155.1 Candidatus Tayloriibacteriota bacterium
GGGAAGTGATAAAGTAAATCTTCCACGGTTTTAATCCCCAGCTTTTTGAGAGCAATTTTTTTTTTTTTTTGAAGTCTGAAATTTCCTTCAACTGGTGAATTGATTTGCATGTACTTATTTTAGCAGATTTTTTGTGAATTTTCTGTTTTTGTTAGTTTAATTTTTTTGTCATTCCCGCGAAGGCGGGAATCCAGTTTTGATTCTCCTAGATTCCCGCCTTCGCGGGAATGACAAAGATAACAAAAAAGTGGGTTTTGCTCATAAGCAAAACCCACCATCAATCAAAATCCTATTCTACAGAATACCATCATATCTATATTGTTTGCTGAGCTCTTGTTGTCTGCCATTCATAAGCAAAAACATTCTTCCTTCGTATTGTTCACGAAGAGTCTCAATATCCGAATTCACTTCAATCTTCAACCGGATATCGTCTATCTCCAGAACAACGAAGGTTATTGTTGGAAAAGATTTTTGTATATTTGAAACTGTCACTTTGAGAGTTTCAATTATTTTTGAGAAGGTGGCCTCATTATTATATGTTGCCCGGGCGGTAATCTTTTGCATGTGAATCCTTTCTCTTCTGTTTTGGTTTTTGTACGTCCATTTTCATTTTAGTTATTTAAAAGATATTGTCAACCCGGTAGTGAATTTTGTCATCGGTTTTCCGAAAAACCATTAAATAAAAAAAATAATATCAATATTGAAAAATAAATTTTATTTACTACTCGGTGTCATCCCGGCGTAGGCCGGGATCCATCTTAACTTTTTTTCTGGATCCCGGCTGGAATTTACATTGTTGTAAAACGGTGCCGGGATGACAGAAACATATTTTAAATATATGCTATAATTTATTAAGTCAATTAATTTATTAGTTTTAAATTTTTAATTAGAATGGAATTAACACTTGTCGATATTATTATTAGGGTCGCAATGGCCGTCGGACTAGGTGCACTTCTTGGGGTTGAAAGAACATTGGCAGGAAAAACTGCTGGTGTAAGAACCTATTCAATGGTTTCTTTAGGATCAGCACTTTTTGTGATAATTTCTCAGATTTTTCTTTCAAACGTTTCTAATATATCTTTGGCTAATCCTCTTTTAATGGCATCAGCTGTTGTTACAGGTATTGGCTTTATAGGAGCTGGACTTGTTATCTTCCAAGATCATAAGGTTGTTGGACTAACTACCGCTGCGGGGCTTTGGGTTTCTGCTGGTATCGGTATGGCTTCTGGTTTTGGAATGACCGAGCTTGCTGTTGTAGCTCTTATCTCTGCACTTATTATTTTTACAGTTTTGTGGTTTGTTGAAAAACTTTTGAGAAAAATAAATTATAACAACCTTGAGGGGGAGAATGTTGAAAATTGAATATAGAATATTGAATGTAGAATAATATATAAAAATAAAAATATGAACAAACAAGAACAAGTAGTACAAAAAGATAAAAACTTTTGGATGGAACAATTAAGAATGAATAGTGATTTGAGTGTTGCAAATCCTTCAATCTTTGAAGACCTTGAGTCTTATGGTGATGTGTTTTATGGTACTGAGACTGATTTATATCCGTTGCCAAGGAACCCCATTATTGGAGATGTCATCTTAGATGGTAAACATTGTGATGTTTATTTGATATCCAAAGAAGATCCTAGTAGACCTGATATTTTTATTCATATAGGAAGAGAATCCACTCTCAGAGAGCTCAGAGAAGCAGGATCGAAAAGGAAAAGTTTTAATCAGTTTTCAACCGATAATTGGCAATCAGATCAGAATCAGATTAGAGCAGAGGGAGGAGCGTGATGGAAAATGGTGATTATTGGATATTTATAAATATAAGTTAAAAATCACCTTTTCTGGTGATCTTTACTTTTAAAATTTTTGAAATTAAATTTGATAAAGTAAACTAGAATAATATACGATTATATGATAATCTTTTCTTGTTCAACAATAATGTAGTTGGAGACGTGTCAGAGTGGTCTAATGTGCCTCTTTGCTAAAGAGGTGGGGTGTAAAAGCCCCCGCTGGTTCGAATCCAGCCGTCTCCGCCTTCGCCTCGCAGTAGCTCGGCTTCGGCGTGACACAGTCCGCAGAAGTCGAGCGAAGGCGGGAAAAATAACATGTATTATGTTTACTCGATAAAATGTAAAGATGGTTTCTATGTTGGTTGCACAAACAATATTCAAGAAAGATTGGAAAGACATCAAAACGGAAACGTACCGGCAACAGCAAATCGATTACCGACAAAATTGGAATTCTATTTTGGAACTGAAAATAAGTATAAAGCGTTTGAATTTGAAAAATACTTGAAGTCTGGTTCTGGGCGAGCTTTTATAAAAAATCATCTTATAGACTAATACTGCTCATGTAATGAGAGAAAAATGTACTCATGGTCCAGCCGTCTTTTTTTTGATTATTTTTTCTGTATAATAGGACTATGAAAATATCTATAGGGACAAAAAGCGAATTAAAGGTGAGGGCTGTAGAGAATGCTCTTAAAAAATTATCAATAAAAGCAGAAATTGTTTTTGGAGAAACAGAATCTGGTGTATCTATGCAACCTTTTGGTTTTGATGAAATAACAAAAGGTGCTAAACAAAGAGCATTACAGGCTATTACTAGAGATAATGCAGATTATGGTGTTGGAATTGAAAGTGGAATTGTTGAAATAAAACAGGCGGACGATTCTTTTGATACTGCTTGTGTTTGTGTTATTTCAAGAAATAAAGAAACATCTTTTAGTTTTAGTACTATACATTTTGTGCCGAAAGACGTCTTAAAAGAAATTAAAGAGAAAGGAACTGAATTTGGTAAAATAACGATAAGATTTTCTGGGGACAAAGAAAAAGATAATATTAAATATTTTTCGGATGGAGCTTTAAAAAGAGAAGAATTTGTTTCTCAAGCAGTAGCTTGTGCTTTTATTAAATTTATTAAGACCGACAAATACATATATGAATAGCAAATTGAAGATTACGATTTGTGGGAGTATAGCTTTTCACGATGAAATGATTGCAGTAAAAAATAAATTAGAATCTATGGGTCATATTGTTGATCTTCCACCTATCGAAATAACCCTTAATGATGGAAGTAAAATGTTGGTTAAAAAATATTATGAAATAAGAAAAAATTCTGAAAATGATGGCGATGGATGGATATGGGATGAAAAAGAAAAAGCAATGATGGCACATTTCAAAAAAGTGGAATGGTCTGATGTTGTTTTGATATTAAATTGCGATAAAAATAATATTGCGGGATATATAGGTGGAAATACTTTAATGGAAATGGGATTGGCTTTTTTCTTGAATAAGAAAGGAATTTTGTACCGCAAAATTCCTCTGATTTTTGTCTTTTAAAAGTCTGCATTATTCTGCGTCAAGTTTACCCTGTAGTGAAATTCTGATTTCTACTACTGGGGTCTGAGATTAGTCCGCGCGAAGTCAGCGAAAGATGTCCGCGTTTGCTTCAGTGCGCAATCGAAAATCCTATCACTTTCCTCGCCCCAGCATCTTTCAGTGTTTTCGAAACTTCTTTCATAGTGGCGCCAGTAGTAATAACATCATCTATTAAAATTATGCATTTTCCGCGGACCTTTAGAGGATCAGCAGAAAAACATCCTTCAAGATTTTTTAATCTCTTGCTTTTATTTTTTGTTTCGGATTGATGTATCGTCTCTTTTATTTTAAAAATCGCTTTTGTTTCTGATTGAAAATTTTGATTATTATCAAGTTCTGTCAATATCTTGACAAGAAGTTCACATTGATTAAATCCTCTCTTTTTTATAG
>JAPLZG010000085.1:0-11456 GCA_026395155.1 Candidatus Tayloriibacteriota bacterium
TCTTTGTCATTCCCGTGAAGACGGGAATCCAGTGTTTAAAGATAATAAAACCGGAAACGACCTCCCAATTACCAGAGATGTCCTTCCCGATTTTGGAGATGGATTCCCTCCGGAGTTTATCCCTATGAAGATAGGGACCTGCATTTGGGAATGACAGATGGTGTCTCTGTAATACAAAGCTTGACTTTTGTATTACAGAGGATTAACATATAAGTATATGAGAAATATAATAAATATATCAATGCCCGCTAGTTTAAAAAAGGAAGTTGATTCTTATGTAAAAGAGGGCCAATATTCTTCTGTTAGCGAATTTTTTCGTGATATCTTGAGAACATGGAAGAGAAATAACTTACTTAGCGAGTTGAGAGCATCACAAAATGATTTTGAAAAAGGCAAATATAAAGTACTTAAATCTTTTAAAGATTTGAGGTAATACAATGAAGATATTATATTCACCTAGATTTATACGTCAGTATAAAAAGCTACCTAGTGAGATAAAAGATAAAGTTGAAGGTAAAGAAGAAATCTTTCGTGCCAATCCTTTTGATAATAGACTTAAGACGCATAAGTTGAATGGTGAGCTTAAAGATTATTGGTCATTTTCAGTCGATTATGATATTAGGATTATATTTATATTCCAGGGCACTGATACTATTAGACTTGAATTAATAGGAGATCACGATATCTATTAGTTTTTGCAAAAATTTATCTCGGAAATTCTTATAATAATTCATCGGAATAATAGAATTCATAGGCTAGTCTTCCAAAACTATATTTTTCTGTACCTATATCGATTTCAGAACCACCAGCTTGGGGATTTGCATTTGGTTTTGAGTTTGCAAAGCCGATATTATATAAAGTAGCAAGTATTTCTGGTCTATCAGATATATCGAAACCAGCATTTTTCCACTGATTTTCTATTTGTTTTATATATATGCTTGTATATAAATATGAGTAATATTGATTGTGTTCATCGGTTACACGATTGAAACGTTGCTCGTCAGTTGAATTTGTTGTATTTGCACCATAATCAAGCACTTTTTCATAGTCCTTACCAAGATAGAAAGGAGAATTACTATCCTTTAGGTTGTTTTCTATTTTTATGAGTGTTTCTTGTTTTAGTCCAAGTACTCCCCAAGAAAATTGTGATTGAACACCAAGTATTTTTAATGGTTCGAAAGCCTTTTTAAAAAGTTCTCTATCAGAATTAAAAAGTCTCATTTGTTCTACAAAAAGTATACTTAAAACTAGTCTTGATTTTATGTCAGTTTCTCCCTCAACTCTGTTTAAAGTATTCTTTTCTTTCTTAAGTGATTCTTTTAGACTCAAATACTCCTCAGTATTTATCCAGACAAAGTTTTTTTGGTCTTGTAATATTCTCGATTTGTTAAAATAGTCATATTCTGTATCAGTAATACCGATTTTATTAGTCAATCCAGTTTCTGAGATTACAAAAGCACAAATAAGAATAAATCCTATCATTGCAAAAATATATATAACAATCCTCAGCATTTTTTGTAATAATATTTTCATCTATTAGATATAAGATACTATTATTATCAATAGTTATCAACTAAAATTATCTTGTAAATATATAGTGGGGGGGGGTATAATGATGAATACATAGTATTATTATTAACTAATAAATTATTTAATGAAAAAATATCTTTTAGGTTTGTTTTGTCTTTTAATATTAGTCTCTTCACTTTTTGTTGTTGTAAATAAAGCTTCAGCTTTAACATCAGCAGATATTGATATGCTCGTAGCTTTGGGGCTAATTTCTCCAGATAAAGCAGACTCAGCAAAAGCCATTCTCTTTCCAGTTTCTACCCCAACAACACCCGTTGTTCCACCGGTTGTTGCATGTAAGGATATTTTAAGTAGAGATTTGATTGTTGGTTCAAGTGATACGAGGACACTTAAAGATGTTTCTGCTTTACAAAAGTTTCTAGGTTTAAATGTAACTGGTTATTTTGGTGCATTAACAAAAAGCGCTGTTATGAAGTTTCAGCTAGAAAATGGTGTTAGTCCTGCAAATGGAAATGTTTATTCTATTACAAGAAAATTTATAAATGAGAAAAATTGTAAGAATACAGGTCAGCCGATAATTACTTCATTGTCAGTAAATTCTGGAGGTCCTGGTACTCAAGTTGTTATTTATGGTAGTAATCTTTATTCTTCTGTTGCACCTTATGGAGTAACATTCAATGACCCTACACACGATAATGGTGTTAGTGGAACAGCTTCTACTGATGGAAATAGTTTTACTTTCATAGTTCCAGGTTCTGTTTCTTCAGGAATTGGCGCCGGAGTATATACCATTACTTTAGAGAACACTTTAGGTCAGCGTAGTAACAGTGTTTCTTTCACTGTAACTACTTCTCCCCAGCCGACAATTACAATTACCTACGAATGCTTCTATGTATTCTATTGTGTTTTCTGGCTCACAAGCGGGTGATTCGACGGCGATCCTATCGCCCGACAGAACCTATTTAGCTTTCACGGTTCCTAGTCTAGCCCCAGGAAATTATAGTATTTCAGCAATGTTTCAGACGTCAACCGGGGAACAAATAGCTGTTTCTAATTCAGTACCATTCATTATCGGTTCGACATCCACTCCACCTTCTATCACCGTCCTTTCACCGAACGGGGGAGAAACATGGCAAACAGGAACAACGCAGACGATTAAATGGCAGGATTCTATGACTTATCCGACATTTGCTCCAGTATCTTATGACATCAAACTCGCAACATATTGTGGTGGTCAAGTTTGTGTAGCAATTGCACCATATACAATCGTCAAAAGTGTTACAGGTTCATCATATTCATGGGGTGTAGGAAAGACGATAGATTTTTTTGGTACGCTTGTCCCTGATGGAGCTTATACTATTCAAGTTTGTCAGACTGGTACTAATACTTGCGATTCAAGTGATTCATATTTCAAGATTACTTCTGCAATTACTCAACCCACAGCCACAGTAAATGGTTCGCCGATTTTGAAATTGACCTATGATTCACAGCAAAGAGAATCAAAACTCACTGCTATTTTTGAAGGAACTATCACAACAGGTAATCAGACCACTTATATATATCAAAACAGTGCTTATATCCTATTCACAAATCAAACTGGAATGACCGGAGTAAATACTACTATATATGGTTCCGGGATAATCACCCCACTTTCTAGTTTGGATAGCGTAACTGATCAATGGGGAAGAATTCTATATGTTTTACCAGCCAATCAGACAATCAAGTTTACTATAACTAGCAACTCAAATCCAAAAATTATGTTTGCTGGTTCTTATGTTGCATCTTTGCAAAATATTAATGGTACTTACACAATAAATAGTACAGATATTAATATCTCAGTTCCAACAAATAAAACAAACAACAAAACAATTATCGGAGAACTTTCACCTTACATAACTTCAGTCACTCAAAACTTGAAGGTGGGTGATTTAATGACAATTTATGGTTCAAGACTTAATGAAAATGGATCAACAGATCGTGTTTATATAGATGGTGTTGCTATTACTATAGATGGTTGGAAAGGCGGTGGAACATCTATTGGTTTTAATTTGCCAAACTTGACTGCTGGCCAACACAATATTCAGATTTCTAATACTTATGGAATGAGTAATATAATTTACTTTACAGTTACTGGTTCCACCCAAACCCAACCATCAATCACATCTATTACTCCATCTCAAGGATCAGCTGGCACAGTATTAACAATTATTGGATCTAATCTTTCTGGAGCCACAACGATAGAATTCTATTCAGACAGTGGTCAAATGATGGGTTCATTTGCGCCTTCTTTTTCATCTGTTTCTTCAGCTTCTCTAACTTTTCCAATTCACGGGCTTTTTGCAGCTAATATGACCCCTGGATTTTATCAAGTTGGTGTAGTCACAAATACTTGCGCTGGTGGTTGCAATAGCAATCGAATTGGTTTCACATTTACTGCGCCAGCAACCACACCTTCCATCACCGTCATTTCACCAAACGGAGGGGAGATTATTGATATCTCTAAACCTGTTACTGTGGTGCTTAAATCAACAAATCCATATCCAGCAAAACATTATATAAATCTATTAGATGAAACTACTGCGAAAAGTTATTCTTTGGATTCTTTACTCGGTTCTAGTGGTTTGATTTTTACTGATGAACAAATCAGTCAAGGTCGTCAATCGGTTGTATTTAATATTCCATCATCATATAACTTGAGTCCTTCTGCTAAATATAAAATAGAGGTTTGTGTAAATAATATTTGCGATAAAAGTGATAATTATTTCAGTATTTCTGCTCCGACGACTGTAGTTAATGGCACCTGTGGTTCAGCAAATGGAGTAGCTGTTTCTTCAGCTCCAACTGCAAACCTTTGTTCATCCAATATTGTTACAATCTCAACTATCGGTGGTACAGGACCATGGACATGGTCATGCTCGGGTATCAATGGAGGGACAACTACTTCCTGTTCAGCACCTGTCATCCCACCAGTAGTAGTATCTGATGATAAATATTGTAAACCTACAGGTGGTACTTGGTCAAGTGGTTGCGGAAGTAAGTCAGCACAGGTTGCACAAGCTGGAGTTGTTTTAGCTAGTGGAGAAACAATTGATCTGATAAAAATAACTAAATATGTATCAAGTCTTATAGCTAAATGGGGTGCGCATACTGTAACTTGCCCAGCGAATACGAATTATAGAGTTTGTGTAGAAAATGGGAATGATGGGGCGGGAAACTATATCTTACTAGGGGTTAAGGTGGCTCAATTGAATTACAATTATTCATCACCTATAATTAATTCAAATACACAGAGTAATTTGAATTCAGTTAATGTTGCTACTATTTTGGAATCTGTTGATTTGAATGATTTGATAAATCTATTGAAATTGATAAAATAGTCAAAAATATAAAGTAAAAAACAGGAATTTTTGCGCTTATCTCGCTGAAGCATTTTGCGGAGGCAGAGGGCGAAAATTCCTGTTTTTAATTATCTATTTGCAAAAACTTTTTTGCGGTGTAGTATAGATTTTGGAATGGAACCCCGTAAAATGATAAGAATCATCACGGGGCAACCAATCGAAAGACCCTAAAGCATAAGAATGCTTGGGTGAAAAGGAGTCCTTTATGACACAGTTAAATTCTTCTTGGCGCGTATTTGGTCGGCCGAAAGTTTTAGATAAGGGGTATGCTTTAAAACTTTTTGTGAATTTTGATCCGGAGTTGATTGCGCATGCAATTTCCGAATTACCAGATTCTTTAAAGGTCATCTGTACAGCTCATTTGGCACGTTATTTGAAGAAAGAAAATCCGATTGAAATTTTTATCTATAAGTTTAGTCCGAAAATTGCCAACCCGCAATGGTATATTTTGAGAAGGAATTTAGCATTAGGAGATATTATTGATTTGTTGTTGATTTCATCTCAAATCGATATTCTAAAAGGGAGAGTTGTGATAGCTCCGGCAGATACTTTTGTGAAGTCACCACTAAGGATTTCACCTGATTTTCTCCCCGCTATTGATTTTAGGGGAGGCAAGGTTACTTTTTTCCTTATGCCTAAGACTTTCAAAGGGATTAAAAGGGCTTGTTATCTGGCGACTAGGATGTGATTTTGGTGGGTTTGGGGTGGGTTTTCGCGAAGCGAAAACCCACCTCTTTTTTTGTTAACGAATGAATAAAATGAATACGAATAAAAACTCGCTCGATTTTATCTTTTGGGAACACGGATATTTTTTTGCTAAAAAATTCCTCGTGCTCGGCTCAGTCAGCCTCACAAGTTTCCAAAAAGGTGAAAACTCGCTCGCTATTGAGCAGAATTGTATCGGGAGCTTATTATATTTTGTTTTTATTATCCTATTCAATATTCGATATTCTACATTCTATTTACTGGGTTTTATCAAGCACAAGTCCGTATGACTTTGGTGTTTGGGGTTGTTAACAAATGAATACGAATAAAACAGGTTGTGTGTCATATCCTCGCAGCAAAGCTGATGAGGTATTAGGCACACCACAAGAGTACTTCCGATTTCTAAACTTGCTTCGCTCGTAAGAAATCTAGGTCGCACAACACCTCGGCTGTTTTTTTGGAATATGAATGGTCTACCACAAGGGCACTTCCATTTTCTAAACTCGCTTTGCTCGTAAGAAAATTAGGTCGCACACCATTCAGAACACAGCGCGTGTCCTCAACCTCGCATCCAAGCTGTCGAGGCATTCGGACATCGCTCTCCAATAAGAAAAACAGAAATTTATATTAATTACATGATAAATTTTGATTTTATATATTAAATCTGTAGAAATATTTATTATCGAATTTTTGTTGTTGACTCTTTCATTATATTTTGCTACTATTTGTGATACGCATTTTGTGCGCTTTTTAGTCTATTAATTAAGTTTAAGAAGATCAAAAAACACGAGTTGCAATAAGTCGTAATTTATAAGTTTTCCAGTTCGCTTTATTTTGCCTTGTGCAGATCAGGTGAATGATGGAAAGTAATTTAATTTAGCTTGTTTTGTAAACAGAGCCAATCTCGCGCGCTCCGTTTAAAAAATTAGCAAAGAAAAATATGGCAGAATTTTTAAGAGATAAACCACACGTAAACGTTGGTACAATTGGTCACATTGACCACGGAAAGACAACTTTAACAGCAGCTATTACTTATATTCAATCACTCAAAGGTTTAGCAAACCCAATCGCTTATGATCAGGTTGCAAAAGCTTCTGAAAGTGCAGGTAGAAGAGATGCTACAAAAATCATCACTATTGCTATCTCACACGTTGAATATTCTTCAGACGCAAGACACTATGCACACGTCGACTGTCCTGGACACGCCGACTACGTAAAGAACATGATTACTGGTGCCGCTCAAATGGACGGTGCTATTCTTGTTGTTTCTGCAGTAGATGGTCCTATGCCACAAACAAGAGAACACATTCTTTTGGCTAAGCAGGTTGGTGTTCCAAAAATGGTTGTTTTCCTAAACAAGGTTGATCTTGTTGATGATAAAGATCTTTTGGATCTTGTTGAGGCAGAAGTTAGAGATCTTTTGACAAAATATGGTTTTGACGGAGCTGGAGCCCCAATAATCAGAGGATCAGCTACAAAAGCTTTGGCATGTAAGAGCCCAGATGAAGAAGGTGCAAAATGTATTACTGATCTTTTGACTGCACTTGATACATACATTCCAATTCCTGTTAGAGAAATTGATAAACCATTCCTTATGCCTATTGAAGATATATTCTCAATTGAAGGTAGAGGAACTGTTGTTACAGGAAGAATTGAAAGAGGTATGATCAAAGTTGGTGATACTGTTGAAATCGTTGGAATTAAACCAACAGCAAACACAACAATCACTGGTATTGAAATGTTTAATAAACAACTTTCAGAAGGACAAGCTGGAGATAATGCCGGAGTACTTTTGAGAGGAACAAAGAAAGAAGATGTTACAAGAGGTCAGGTTCTTGCAAAGATTGGTTCAGTTACTCCACACACAGAATTTGAAGCTGAAGTTTACATCTTGAAGAAAGAAGAAGGTGGAAGACACACTCCTTTCTTTACAGGTTACAAACCACAGTTCTATATGAGAACAACAGACGTTACAGGAGATGTTGCACTTGCTCCAGGAGTTGAAATGGTTATGCCAGGAGATACAGTTACATTTAAAGTAAAGCTCGTTGCTCCAGTTGCTCTTGAAGAAAAAATGAGAATCGCTATCAGAGAGGGAGGAAAGACAGTTGGTTCAGGAGTTATAACAAAGGTGATCGCGTAATTAAGCTATAAGCTATAAGCTGTTATCTTTTAGCAATTTTTTCCTTCGGAAAAAATTGTTGGAATTCCTAACAGCTAACAGCTCACAGCTAAAAGCTAAAAATGACTGAGAAAAAAGTTACAAAAAAGAATACAGGAAGTACATTAAAAACAAAGGCAACAAAGACATCTGTAAAAAAGGACGATGCTGTTTCTATGCTTAGAATCAGAGTTCGTGCTTATGATAGCAAAATACTTGATGCGTCAGTAAAACAGATTATTGAAACGGCTTTGAGACACGATGTAAAAGTCGTAGGTCCAGTGCCATTGCCTACAGAGATTAAGAAATATACTGTCAACAGAGCATCTTTCGTCTACAAAAATGCGCGAGAACAATTTGAGATGAGGATACACAGAAGACTAATAGATATTATTAATCCGTCCGCCAAAGTGATAGAAGCTCTTACAAATATGAGTTTGCCTTCAGGCGTGAGTATAGATGTGAAGATGGTATAAGCACGCAGACTTCTTTCGCTGACTACACGCGGACTTACTTTCGCGGACTTTACGCGGAAAAATGCAGAAGGATAAACAATTGGCTAGCCAACTGGCTTGTTAGTGTTTACAGAATTATTCAAATAAGATTAGAAATGAGATATGATCGGGGTAAAATCTCGATCCTCTATCATTAACGAAAAATCAATGAAATTTACACTTGGTATAAAACAGAATATGACTCAGATATTTGATGATAAAGGATTAGTTCATCCGGCTACTATTTTAGTAGCAGGTCCTTTGACTGTAATTCAAATAAAGACAAAAGCTCTTGATGGCTATGATGCTGTTCAGGTTGCTTTTGGAACAAAGAACGAAAAAAATATAAATAAGCCTATAAAAGGCCACTTGAATGGAGTAAATGCAAGATTTTTGAAAGAATTTATCGTAGAAGATATCTCAGCTTTCAAAGTTGGAGATAAAGTTGATCTTTCAGCGTTTGCATCAGGAGATATGATAGAAGTTTCAGCTACATCAAAAGGAAAAGGTTATCAGAGCGTTATTAAGAGACACGGTTTCAAGGGTCAACCAAGAAGTCATGGTCAAAAACACTCTGAAAATGCTCCAGGTTCTATTGGAGGAGGTTTGAGAAATAGAGTTCCAAAGAATATGAGAATGGCTGGAAGAATGGGAGGAGATAAAATCACAGTTAAAAATCTTAAGGTTCTTGGTGTCGACAAGGATAATAACCAACTTATAATAAGCGGTGCTGTTCCAGGTAGAAGAGGCACACTTGTTGAAGTTAGAGGTTAACATACCAATATACGAATTATACTAATGATACCTGCCCGAAGTGCTATATCGTTGCAGGCGGGCGAATGAATACGAATAATTCAAACAAAAATATGGAAAAGAAAATTACAAAAAAATTTGTCTGCGTCCGTGTATGATCAAAGCGGAAAAGAGGTTGGGGAAGTAAAACTACCAGAAAATGTATTTGGTCTTTCTTGGAATGCTGACCTTGTTCACCAGGTTATTACTTCTATGCTTTCAGAATCAAGAACTATTTATGCTCACACAAAAGACAGAGGACAGGTAAGGGGAGGTGGAAAGAAACCTTGGCAACAGAAAGGTTTGGGTAGAGCAAGACACGGATCTACAAGATCACCTATCTGGGTTCATGGAGGTATTGCACACGGTCCAAATGGTCTTAAAAATTATGATAGAAAGGTGAATAAGAAGATGAAGATTAAAGCTCTTTATACTATTCTTTCTAGAAAAGTTAGAGATAATGAGATAATTTTTGTTGATAAATTTGAAATTTCAAAACCAAAAACAAAAGATGCAATCGAGATTTTGACTTCAATGAGCAAAATAAAAGCTTGTTCAAATATTCTAAGTAAGAAAAATAACAGCGCAATAATTGCACTTTCTTCAAAGAATATCGTAGTTGAAAAAAGTTTTGCAAACATTGGAAATGTTGAAGTTGATGAATTAAGAAACATTAACCCAGTGGATCTTTTGAATACAAAATACTTGGTTATTGAAAACCCAACAGAGTCGATAAAGTTTATTGAAAATAAAATGGTTAAGGCCAAATAGGTAGTTAAACATACCAATATACGAATCATACGAATGATACGAATAACTACGAATAAAAACAAAAACAATGAAAAATAATATCAATAACTTATCGGTCTTAAAGAAACCAAGAATTACAGAAAAAGCAGGTATAAAAGCGGAATCAGAAAATGTTTATACTTTCGAAGTTACAAAGAGAGCTACAAAGAAAAATGTGAGAGAAGCGGTTATGCAAATATACAAGGTTAATCCAGTGAAAGTAAATATCACAAAATTACCTGTAAAGATTACCCTTGCGAGAGGAAAAAGGGGGGTAAAAGGTGGAGCAAAGAAAGCGGTCGTTTACTTGAAGAAAGGTGAAAAAATAACCTTCATTTAAAGATTAACATACCAATATACGAATTATACTAATAATACGAATAGCTACGAATAAAGATAATTCGAAAAAATATTATGAAAACTTATAGACCAACATCACCATCAAGAAGAAATATGACCACTGTTACATACAGGGGAGTTTTGACTGGAGATAGACCAGAGAAGTCTCTTCTTAGGGGTTTTAAGGCTGAGGCTGGAAGAAATAACAGAGGAAGAATTACTGTAAGACATCAGGGAGGAGGAAATAAAAAACTATTTAGAAATGTAGATTTTGTTTATGATAAAAAAGAAATTCCTGCAAAGATTTTAACTGTTGAATATGATCCACACAGAACAGGTTTTATCGGCCTTGTTTGTTATGCAGATGGAGAAAAAAGATATGTTTTGTTACCAAAAGGAATGAAAAAAGGTGATAAATTTATTGTTTCTGAAACTGCTGAGCTTAAACCGGGGAATAGAGTTACTCTTAATAAGATTCCAGTAGGTGCTTTTGTTTACAACGTTGAAATTAAAGTTGGTGGCGGAGCAAAACTTTGCAGATCAGCTGGAAATTTTGGACAAATTGTTGCAAATGACGCAGGTTTTGTTCATGTTAAACTTCCATCAACAGAAATCAGAAAGGTTCCTGAAAAAGCATGGGCTTGTATTGGAAATGTTTCTAATGATGAACAATGGCTTGTAAATATCGGAAAAGCCGGAAGATCAAGATGGCTTGGAATCAGACCAACTGTTAGAGGATCAGCTATGAACCCTGTTGATCACCCATACGGTGGAGGAGAAGGAAGACAGGGAAGAGGATTGAGATTTGCTAAGACACTTTGGGGACAGCACGTAGGAAAAGGACAGAAAACAAGAACACCAAAGAAATATTCAAATCACTTGGTTGTCTCTCGTAGGAAAGTTGGCAAGGCAAAAGCTGAGAAGTAATTTACTTAAAGAAGAAAGCGAAGGCCGAAAAATAGAAATTAAAAAACTGCCCACCGGGCAGTTTTTTAATTTCTATTTTTCGGCCGTAGTCCTATCACCATTTTCACTATATCTAAATAAGAAATACACAAACCTTTTTCTTAATAATCTTTCATTAAAGATAGAGTTAATTTACTTAAAAATGGTGATATGGGCGAAGAAATTTTTATTGGTGAGCGATGTCCGAATACCTCGTCAGTTCAACTGCGAGGTTGAGGACACGCGCTGTGTTCTGAATAGTCGGTGGACTATTCCTATTCCAAAAAAACAGCCGTGGTATTG
>JAPLZG010000085.1:11551-19900 GCA_026395155.1 Candidatus Tayloriibacteriota bacterium
TGGACTTATTTTATTGCCGAAAAACAGCCTTATTTTCGCCTGAGTCTGGACAAGGCTTAATAAGGTTGTTTTTCGGCCGTAGTCCTATCACCAGTTCTTTTCTGTCATTCCCGCGAACACCACAGGAGTACTTCCGATTTCTATACTTGCTTCGCTCATAAGAAATCTAGGTCGAACGGGGATCAGTCTCCTCTATCATCCCGTTGAAGAACGGGATCCATCTCTGATTCTTCTGGAATTTCCCGCCTTACAGGCGCAGTATACCTTTCACATTTTGATTACAAAACGTTCAAGGTCTTTCATTTGTGTCCCAACCCAAATTTCAACCTTCGCGGGAATGACAGAAAGGAGGTTTTTGTAATTCAATCGAATTCTTTTTTTTCTTGCATTTATTAAAAAATAGTGTAATATATTTATATTAAGGCCAAAGACAATCGGTGTCCCAAAAGGGAAGAAATCCGATCGAGGTCCAACGACTTTCTTTAAAAGTCGGCCTTAAAAGAGGTCGAATTTTTTATTTTTTAAAATAATCATTCATGATAACTAAGGAAAAGAAAAAAGAATTAGTTGAAAAGATTGCTAAAGCCTTAAAAGGTTCAAAGTCAGTTGTATTTGCAAATTTCCAACACTTGATAGTTGCAGATGATATGGCTATGAGAAGAGCTTTGAGAAAAGAAGGAGTTGGATATTTGGTTGTTAGAAAAACGCTTGCAAAGATTGCTCTTAAGGATGCCGGAATCTCTGGAACAATGCCAGAATTTGTCGGTGAACTAGCAATGATTTACGGTGATGATCTTACAGCTCCAGCTCGTGAGTTTTATGCTTTCCAGAAAAAATATAAAGATAATGTAAAAATTGTCGGAGGTATTTTTGAAGGAAAATATATGACTGTTGAAGAAATGACAGCGATAGCTATGATTCCTTCACAGAAAACTCTATACGCTCAGTTTGTTAACCTTATCAATTCACCAATTCAGAGATTTGCAGTTGTTCTTAATCAAATAGCAATTTCAAAAGCATAAAAGATACAAATATACCTGCCCGAAATGCTATGCATAACGTTGCAGGCGGGCGAATTTTACAAATGATACAAATGGATACTAATTTTTAGATTAAACATTCGTATTTATTCGTATAATTCGTACCATTAGTATATTGGTATCTTATATTATTAGTATTAACATAAAAATTATTATGGAAGAAACAAAAGTAGTTATTCCTGCAAAGTTTGAAAAAATAGTTGCAGAAATTGAAAAGATGTCAGTTTTAGATCTTCATGAGCTCGTAAAGACTCTCGAAGCAAGATTTGGAGTTTCAGCTGCAGCTGTTGCTGTTGCTGGCCCAGCAGTTGCTGCTGTAGCCGCAGAAGAGAAGACTTCATTTAAGGTTGAACTTACAGATGCAGGTGCTCAAAAAATCGCTGTTATTAAAGCTATAAAAGAAGCACTTACTCTTGGACTTAAAGAAGCAAAGGATCTTGTTGATGCAGCTCCTTCTGTCTTGAAAGAAGAGATGAAAAAAGAAGAAGCAGAAGCTTTGAAGAAAGCTGTTGAAGCAGCAGGTGGAAAGGTTACTTTGAAATAGATAAAGTTATAAATGTTCTAGCTGTTCTAAATGTTAGGATTGTTGGATACAAATACAAAAAGAGGGGTTTGGCGAAGCCAAACCCCTCTTTTATTGTGTTTTTGTTTGTGCTAGTATTTGAAGTCATGGATACTTTAAATATATTATTTGGTGGAGTTGAAAAAGTTAGAATGATTAGACTTTTTTTGTTTAATTCAGAAATTACTTTCGATATTCTTTCTATATGTGAAAAATTAAAAATTGAAAAGAGGATTGCTGAAAGAGAAATTGTCATCTTATTGAAAGCAAATCTGATTAAGAAAGAAAAAGTTGTAAAAATCGTCTCTAAAAAAGTCAGAGGCAAAATAAAAGAGAAGAAATTTAATGTTAATGGATATATATTAAATAATGATTTTCCTTATATTTTTCATTTAAAACAGCTTTTAATAAATTCTCAAAATCTAAATAAGAGTGATATAGTTAAAAAACTTTCCAATGTTGGTAAAATTAAACTGATTATTATTTCTGGGGTATTTATCGAAAATAATGAAAGTCGTGTTGATATATTACTTGTAGGAAATAACATTAAAAAGGGTTCACTCGGTAATATTATTAAATCTATGGAGGCTGAGCTTGGTAGGGACATCTCTTATGCATTTTTTGAAACTCCAGATTTTCAGTATAGAATCGAAATGTGTGACAAGCTTGTTCGAGATATTATAGATTATCCTCATTCTATTTTGTTAAATAAACTCCCTTTTCCATTAATCTCAAATAAGTAGCTATTTTGATGATGTAGTGAAAAAATACCCCAATTAAGGGTATTTTTTGTTATATTTTTAAAATATTCTTTTTGTGTCGCTTTATCACTGTGAATTACGAAACATGAGTATTTGTCATTCCCGCGACCCCTCTGTCATTCCGTTGAAGAACGGAATCCAGGAGAATCAGAAATGGAATTTCCCTCCTTACAGGAGCAGTACACCTTTCACATTTTGATTACAAAACATTCAAGGTCTTTCATTTGGGTCCCAACCCAAATTTCAACCTGCGCGGGAATGACAGAAGAGAACGTTGTATGGTCTTATCAACAATCCACTGTTTTACAGTTTCCTTGTATTTACAAAAGTGCTATAATATTTAGGTAAATAGGTCGTTGATACTCCTTTTCGGAGTTCAGCTTTACAAGGTTTTATTAGTTTAATAGTTAACCCGAAAGGGTAAAATATAATATTATGATAAATACATGGGGTGATGTCTTGTCTGCTTCTTTAAAAAGTATCTGGCTAGGCGTTGCTAATTTTATACCAACTTTCCTTGCTGCAATTGTTATTGCAATTGTCGGTTGGATTATTGGTTCAATACTTTTCAAGCTTGTATCACAATTAATAAAGCTTGCTAAAGTTGATAATGCTCTAAGATCAGCTGGATTTGAGAGAGTATTACAGAGAGCGGGAATCAGACTTGATGCGGGTGCCTTTATTGGTGCTTTGGTAAAATGGTTCTTTATTATCGTCTTTTTGGTTGCAGCATTTGATGTTTTGGGGCTTACTCAGATCACAGCTTTCTTAAAAGATGTTGTGTTGGGTTATTTGCCACAAGTTATTGTTGCAGTTCTTATAATTATCGTTGCAGCAGTAGTTTCTGAAGCAATGCATAAGCTTGTTGTAAGTACATCTAAAGCCGCAAATATAAAGACAGCAAATTTTGCTGGAACTATCACAAAATGGGCTATCTGGATTTTTGCAGTTCTTGCTGCAATAATGCAACTTGGTATTGCTGTTTCATTCATCAATACTTTGTTTACTGGTGTTATAATCGCCATTTCTCTTGCTCTCGGTCTTGCTTTTGGTCTTGGTGGTCAAGATGCAGCTGCAAAATACATTGAGAAGGTAAAAGGAGAGGTTGCAGATAGATAAGCTTCACAAAATAAAAAAACCGCCAATTAATTTTGGCGGTTTTTTTGTTTTCTTAAAGTGAAGCTTATCTATCTGCAAGTAGAAATTACATATCTGGATTCCTGAATCTTGAATCATGAATCTTGTTGCATTTTTAAAAAGGAGTATAATTAAGGTAGGGTTATTTGGATAGCATTATCCGATTAACATTTTTTAAGGGAGTCTAACTTTTGATGCACCTTGGTGTATCATCGAGGACACCCACCTAGAATTTTCTAGGGTAATGCTTTTCCTGGTAATCCTAATAAAGAACCCGCCACGATTGGCGGATTTTTTATTGTCTACCTTTGGGAGCAAAACCCCCACCTCTAGGTGGTCCTTTCAAGATTCTACTATTAATTAATACATGGTTTGCTTCGTCATTCCATTCGACCTAATTTTCTTACGAGCAAAGCGAGTGTAGAAAATGGAAGTGCCCTTGTGGTGCTCGCAAAGACAGAAAAAAGAACACTGCTGGTCATTGCGAGAGTAGTCTCGTGGCAATCCAGTATTTATTGGTGAGCGATGTCCGAATACCTCGTCAGCTTTGCTGCGAGGATATGACACACAATCTGTTTTATTTGTATTTTCTATATAGGATTATTTAATTATATTGAAAGTATAAATAATGATATAATTAACCCGTTAAAGTTTTTATTGATGTTATTGAAAATATTATTATTAAAACTTAATCAATATTTAGATATAGTTAAGATTTATAGATAAATTTTCGTAAAGCAATAACATTTTTGTCAGTAAAAATTTTTTCGGGTAAATCCGTAATGGCACAAAAAAGATTTTTTATAGTTTCGTTAATAACAATTTTTGTTATCGCCGTATTACATTATTTAGCCTTTAAATATTATTGGTATTGGAATTTTAGTTGGTTTCATTTAATAATGCATCTTTTGGGTGGTTTTTGGTTTACTCTTACTACATTTTGGTTTTTGATAAGACTCAATTATATTAATACTATAGTCAGACATAAAAGGAAATTTTTTGTAATTATGATTGTTTCTGTTGTTGTTGTCGGTTTATCTTGGGAGATTTTTGAAATTTTGTCTGGTTTTACATCAATAAAAGAAAGTGGTTATTTGAATAGTTTGATGAATGATTTAGTTAGTAATTTTATCGGTGGTTTTGTCGCTTATTTTTATTTTATAAAAAGAAAAAGATGCGAAACTGGAGTAATTTGTGAAAAGATTGTAGAGAAATAGTTGATATAAGTATGGGAAAAAATAGATAAACTTTTCCCGCTGTAAATTCATAGTGACTTAGTAGAATGATAATAGTATGATAAGTAAGGGTATTAATATTTAATAGACATTATGAGAATTAAAATTTTACAATTGGGATGAAAATAACATTTTATGGAGGGACAGGTTAGGTGACAGGAGAAAATTTTTTAATAGAACAAACTGATAAAAATGGAAATCTCAAAAAGATTTTAGTGGATTGTGGATTGATGCAGGGGACAAGAACAGCTGAGAGTTTTAACCGTGATCCATTTCCATATAATCCTTCTGAAATTGATTATCTTTTAGTTACACATGCACACATAGATCATATTGGAAGAATACCGAAGCTTGTTAAAGATGGCTTTGTTGGGAAAATAATTAGTACTCCACCAACAAAAGAAATCGCTCAATTCTTACTTGAGGATGCTCTTAAAATACTTGATGATGAGGCAAGAAGAGAAGGTATATTGCCACTTTATGAAGAGAAAGATGTCTCAAAAACTTTTACATTATGGGATACACTCGAATATCACAAAGCTTTTGGTCTTGGCGATGATATTTCTATTTATCTAAGAGATTCCGGACATATTTTAGGTTCGGCTATGATTGAAATTAGTGGCCTGCCTGCGCAGGCAGGTGGTGTAGAAAAAGTTGTTTTTACAGGAGATTTAGGGAATTCTCCCTCGCTCCTCTTAAAAGACACAGAGATAATAACAGATGCAAATTATATTATTATGGAAAGTGTTTATGGTGATCGAAATCACGAATCAAAAGATTTGAGACGTCAAAAACTGCAGGATATTATTCAGGATACAATCACAAATAAGAGAGAACTTATTATCCCTGCATTTTCTCTAGAAAGAACACAGATGATACTTTACGAGATGAATGAATTTTTTGAAAATGATGTTTTGTCTCAAATTCCAGTTTTTCTTGATTCTCCTCTTGCTATAAAGATTACGAAAGTATATGAAAAATATTCTAGTTATTTTAATGACAAAATAAGAGCTGATATTGCTTCTGGAGATGATGTATTTAAATTTCCAAAACTAAAATTTACAGTTCAAGCCGAAGAGTCTGAAAGAATTGATTTTACACCCAACCCAAAAATAATTATTGCTGGAAGCGGGATGTCTAATGGGGGAAGAATTGTTCATCATGAAAGGGATCACGTTTCTGATCCAAAAGCTACGATTTTGCTTGTTGGTTATCAGGCGACAGGAACTCTCGGAAGACAGCTCGAAGATGGTGTTAAAGAAGTTACCATTTATAAAGATAAAATGAAGGTTAAGGCAAAAATTGAAAAAATTGAAGGTTATTCTTCTCATAAAGATTCTGATAATCTTGTCGCTTTTGTAGAAAAGGCAAATGAAGGAGGAAAATTAAAAAAAGTTTTTACTGTGATGGGCGAGCCGAAGTCGTCACTTTTCTTGGTGCAGAGATTGAGAGATGAGATAGGGGTGGAGGCGGAGTATCCGGAGTATGGAGAAACAATAGAGTTGTAAATGTTCTAATTGTGTTCATGTGTAAATATCCTAGCGACCGCTATGTTATTTACATATCGGAATACCTATTTTCTGCAATCCCTCCCCAGTTTTGAGGTATTTATTCAAAACTGGGGAGGGATTGCTTTTTTCTTTACACGCGATATTATTAATGGAGTCGTTATTATTAATTTATTAAAATAAAAAATGGACTACTATAAGCAGGTTTTAAAAAAGTACGCAGTATTTAATGGTCGTTCAAGTAGATCAGAATTTTGGTATTTTATATTATTTAACTTTATCATAAGTATTGTGATAGGAATTATCTCTGGAATAATTGGTGATAGTAAAGGAATTCTTAGTACGTTGTATTCTTTAGCAGTACTAATTCCATGTATAGCTGTTGCTGTAAGGAGATTACATGATATAGGGAAAAGGGTCCAAATCCGAAAATAGTAATTGCAAAATAGACAAAATAAAAAACCTCCTTTCGGAGGTTTTTTAGTATTTATATTTAACTAGAACCTAACACCTATTTCACCTTCTCAACTATCTTCTTAAATATTTCAGGATTCTCTAATGCTAGTGTTGAAAGAATTTTCCTATCTATTTCAATTTTAGCTTTTGTCATTGCACCGATGAATTTGCTGTAAGTTGTGCCATTTTCTCTCAATGCTGCATTGATTCTGACATTCCACAATCTTCTCATATCACCCTTTTTGTCTCTTCTGTGGGCGAAAGCGCTTGCTCCAGCATGCATTATGGCTGTATTTGCCTCAGCTTCCTTGCTTCTTCTATTCAAACGATAACCCTTTGTCATCTTTAGAATATTTTTTCTGGTTTTATTTTTTGTTGTTCCTCTTTTTACTCTTGTCATAGATTTTTATTATTAATACTAATCAACTAATTTATTCTAATGCAACGAATTGTCAGATCATACTAATATATTCGTAGCTATTAGTTGTATTCGTACCATTCGTATATTGGTATTGTGATCTATTTAAACCTTCCCGGTAAAAATCTTGCTTTCGCTTTGTTACTAAAATGTACTTGTATTGACCTTTTTTTACTCATACTTTTGCTACCTTTCTCTTTTGCATTAAAGTGGTCTTGACCAGCTTTTCTGCCGATGATCTTTCCATTCTTTGTTACCTTTAATCTTTTGGTAAATGATTTGTTTGTTTTCATAAATTTTAATCTTTTTTAAACTTTTGACTTGATAACTCTCTCTATAACCGTCGACAACCCCTTAGGACTTTTCTGGACTGGCTCAGCTATTTTATATTCTTCTGTAATAAGCTTCAACATTCTATCCATTCTTTCTTTGAGAAAAGTTTGATTTAGATATTTAGCTCTACCTGATAAGAAGAGATTGAGCCTTACTCTATGTCCTTCTTTAAGCCATTCTGAGGCTTTTCCTGCTTTAAGTACCAAATCATGTTCATCAGTACCTATTTTAACTTGGATACTCTTGAGTTCGATATTTTGTATCTTGGCCTTAGAGTCCTTTAGTTTCTTCTTTTCTGTGTATTGAAATTTACCATAATCCATTATTTTTGCAATAGGAGGTATGGCGTTTGGTGATATTTCTATCAAGTCCTGACCCATTTCCTGTGCTTTTTTTAAAGCATCACTTGGAGACATTATTCCTAGATTTTGGCCATCTTCTGTGATGACACGAATCTGAGGAGCCTTTATTTGATGATTTATTCTAACTCTTATTATCAATTTATTGTAATGAATTATGAGTATTATTTATAGCACATTTTCCTTTTTATGACAACAGATAATTTCGGCAATAATGAAGCAGATAAAGCCTAAAACAATACCAGCGATCACATCTGACATCCAGTGAACAGAAAGATAAATTCTACTAAAAGCAACAAGCGGAAAGACAATATAAGTAATCAATGCAAAACTAGTTTTTGAAAAACCTTCTTTCATAAGCGGCACTAAATAGAATATAGAAGAAAGTAGAAAAACCGTAGCGATTGTGACATGTGCAGAGGGGAAACTATAATCTTGTTCCAAAAGTGAGCTTGGACGTTGTATCTGGGTTACAAATTTCAATCCTAGTGGTAAGAGAGTCCCCAAACCGGTAGCTATTGAAAAGCTATAAAAAAATTT
>JAPLZG010000077.1:0-3851 GCA_026395155.1 Candidatus Tayloriibacteriota bacterium
AATAAAGCTCTTACTAACGCATTATGCAATATACTTAGTAATTTAATGGTGTTAATTTATTATGTGGGTTATAATTTAATGAGAGCAAAGATTAAAACTGCATAATGCAAAAAAGTTATTAAGGAAGGTAATTACATAAAATATATGGAAACAAAAACAACAAAGGTTATTATGAAAGAAGTCGCAGATAACTTTTTTATTAGTAAGAGATTTATAGGGTACATGAATAAAAAATTATTAATTCTCTTGTCTATCTTTGTTGTCTTTGGTCTTGGCTCACTCACTGCTTTTTCTGCCACAAAACATACCTTGCAAGATTTTGGACTTTCAGAAGAAGATGTAAAATATCTTTCAACTGTAGAAATTGATGCCATTTTAAATGGTGAAACTCCAGAGGAAGTAAAAGAAAGAATACAAAAAAGTGGAACACCAGAAGAAAAAACCCTTCTCAACGCCACAATCGCTTCAACACAAGGTCTTCCCAAAAACGCAGTAGATTGTTTTGATTATTATAAATTTGGAAGCATACAAACGGATCTATCATCTTCTATATCAAATGTCTCGGCAGGTAATTCTATGGAATTTTCTGGTTCCGTTATGAATAATAATAACTATCCTATTGTAGATGGTACTTTATATGTAAAGATTTTTAGAGAAAGGAATACAGAAAAGGATATCAACGGTCCTGATGTTGTTGATCAATTTGTAGCGATGGATGATCTTGCTATACCCGCAAACTCAAGTATTTCCGTTTCGTTTTCTTGGAAGATACCAGATTTTGCCAAGGAAGGTGATTACAGATTAGTTAGTTTCTTTATTGTAGATAAAAAGTTCAATCTTTTGGGTTTGAGCTTTACAGATGATGTAGTTGGCAATCCTTTTAACTTTAATGTTACTGGTAAAAAAACAAATGTATCTTTTGATAAAGCAGAAGTTACAATAAATAATTTACCATATTATTTTGCAGCTTTTCCACCGCTTGTTCCTAGTAAAGATATTGCAAATGTTTCAGCAAAAATAAACAATACTACAAGCAAAGATGAAACTATTGATATAATTTGGAAATTATACAGCTGGGATAGCATAAACCCAGATAATTTTATAAGGGCATCAACTTCTAGTATAAAAGTAAAAGCTAATTCATCTTCTAGTGTAAAGATATCAATTCCAGAAAATACTTCATCTGTTTATTTTCTAATCGGTGAACTTTCTTATAAAGATTCCAAATCTATTATTGGTGTTCGTTTTGTCCGCCCAGAGGTTGATAAATTAAGACTAAACTTTCCATCTATTACAAAGTTTCCGATAGAGAAGGGGACAGAGCTTTCAATGTTTTCTTGTGTTCATAACAGTGGTTCATCCGATATTGTCACAAATGGTAAATTGATTCTAAAGCTTTTGGATAATGCTGGTAAAATTATAAATGAATATACTTATGAGGGAGGAATTACCGGTGAAATGATGGCAGTAAAGAAAGATTTTAGATCTCCAAAAATATTAAATCAATTTTCTCTTTATGCAGAACTCTGGCAGGGAGATAAAATAGTAGATCAATCTAAAATAGATTATGACTGTAATAAAATTGATCCAAAATCTTGTAAAACAGATTACACTATTTTTACAATAATAGGTGGTATGATTTTATTTGTTGTTCTTATTGTTTTGTTTAAATTTAGAGGTAAGAGTATGATTAATGAAAATAGAAAAAACAAAGTAGGGTTGTTATTGTTATTTTTATTGTTTGGTCTTTATTTTTCACCATCAATAATGGAAGCAAAGAGTGTACAGTGGAATTATCAGAGTTCAGATCCAATGTATTATTATGATAATTTTTATAATACGGGTTTGCAGAAAGGTCTCAATCAAAAAAATATAACAGTTACATATAATGCTGAGATAAGAGATACAAATACAGGAGCTATTATAGCTGATGGAAGTTATCTTCCAGTTGGTGCAAGATTGACATTAAAATTTTTACCACATGAATTTACTGATATAGCTTGGACAGGGTTAGGACATTATCAAGGGACTCCTTATGGTGAATGGAGAGCTGGTTCTACCCCGCCACCACCCGCTTATAATCAATGGATCTTTAGTTCTTGTACTGTTGGTTCAGATCCTGGGTGTAGTATGGTTAGCACTCCATGTGGTTGCTCTAATTTTTCCGTTAGTAATCAATGCAATTCATCTTCTTGGGGATCTTGTTCTCTTCGAGCAATTTTCTCTTGTGATGCTAAAGATTATGTTTCCTCTGTTGGTGTTTTATCTGTTCATATTCCTCTTGTCATTTCTCCACCGACAAAAACAATTGTAACTACCGGTATGACCTGTGGTTCACAAAGTGGAAACGAATCTATTGGTTATACTAAGTCTTGTGTTGTTGATTCTTCAGGTCCGATTACTGCAAATTTTAATTATAATACTACTAGTGGTGAATTTTATTATCGTTTTTTACTAGGAGGTGTTTGTACTGGTAATAATATTCCGATGACTGGTTATGATTTAATCATACCCGCTAAATCTATATCATATAATTTAAGTCGCATTCTTGTTAATAACCCACCGCCACCTCCTACCATATCTGGCCCAATAAAAGGTTACATAGGAAGGGGATATCAATTTAGTTTTGTTTCTACAAATCCTGATGGAGATACTATGAAATATGGTGTTGACTGGACACTAGATAATATTGTAGACCAATGGTTGCCTAGTAGTGGTTTTGCCAATTCTGGGACTGCTCAAAATGTAACAAAATCTTGGCCTAGTATTGGAAATTATTCGTTCCAAGCAAAAGCCTTTAAATCACAAGGGGCATCTTCTGTTTGGTCAAATACACATACCTTCCAAGCTTTCCCGTTACCAGTTACAAATCTTTCCGTTTCTCCTTCAAGTATTATAAGTGGAGCCTCATCAACAATTTCTTGGTCAGCAACTGATGCAAAAGATTGTATAGCAAGTGCATCCCCATCAAATAGCTCATGGTCTGGGTCAAAAGCTACAAGTTCTGGATCACAAAGTACTGGTATTTTAACTACCAGTATGGCATCAAAAACTTTCTCATATACTCTGAGGTGCACAGGTAATGGTGGAGATGATGGTTTTGACACCAAAACAGTCAACCTTTCAGTTATATCTCCTCCATCAGTAACTCTTAC
The DNA here is from genome assembly GCA_026395155.1 of Candidatus Tayloriibacteriota bacterium. Taxonomy (GTDB): domain Bacteria; phylum Patescibacteriota; class Minisyncoccia; order Phycocordibacterales; family GWA1-40-21; genus Bog-1340. The sequence goes on from JAPLZG010000077.1 coordinate 3,156, forward strand.
AGCAACTCCATCTTCAGTTTTGTCTGGTAAGACAACCAAATTATCTTGGACCTCTGTAAATGTGTCAAATTGTACTTCTACAAAAGGAACATCGCCTGTTTGGAATAATAATGGAGCTGGTATTAGCAGGACTACATCAAATAGTGTAGGTATAACTTCAGATGTCATTTCTACAACAACAGAATTTGTTATTACTTGTATGGGTTTACTTGGAGGTCCAGTTTCTTCATCTGTGACAGTTGGTGTAAATTATCCGCCAACAATTAATCTTTCTGCAAATCCTTCGATAATTAGAATAGGATCAACATCCACATCACTTCTTTCTTGGATTACAACAAATACAACTGGTAATTGTATATCTGCTATGACTGCCGGGTCAGACACAAAATGGGCATCACCAAGCTCTAAACCATTGAATGGCTCTACAACCACAAAAGCTCTAACTTCTGCAGGAACTTATTCTTATAAACTCACTTGTTCAGGACCAGGAGGTTCAACTTCTTCAATTGCTACTGTTATTGCAAGCTCAACTTATGGCGATCTTCCACCCCCTCCACCTTCTCCATCTCCAACTGTCAGTCTTTTAGCTAGTCCCAATAAAATTAATCTAAATGGTACAACAACACTTATTTGGACTGCAACTAATGCCAATACTTGCACTGCAAGTATGTCTCAAGGTTTGGATTCAGCATGGAC
>JAPLZG010000077.1:3862-6886 GCA_026395155.1 Candidatus Tayloriibacteriota bacterium
CAGCATGGACTTCAACACCATCAAAAAATTCTAGTGGAGGATCACAAGTCACAGACGATTTAACAGCCCTTGGAAATTATATTTATAAATTAACATGTACTGGAAATGGTGGTACTGCATCTGGAACTGCTTCTGTACAAGTAGTCTCTTTGCCGATAGTCTCTCTCACAGCGGATAATATTAGTCTTTCTGTCGGTAGCTCAACTATCCTCCATTATTCATCAAGTAATGCAAGTTCATGTAGCTCAGTTGGTTTTTCTCAAACTAAAAATACAGCAGGACAAATTAATACCGGTGCACTTAGCGAAGGAGTTTATGATTATTCCCTTACTTGTTCTAATTTGGAAGGAACTGCTATTGCAACTACCTCTATTTCCGTCTCAGACAGTAAAACCTTCATTCCAACTTGCTGTGCAACTCGAGGGTCAACTATTTGTTTACCATCAGTTATTGTAAATAATATTATGACGTGGAAAATTGCTGGTATTCCAGGAAGTATTGCCGATGTATCCTATACAATAGATGGAGTTGATTATATACAAAATGGTATGGCTGTTGATAGTGGTATTATAAACGTTCCAAAAATCTACACTACAGTCGGACAGAAAGCTTTTTCTGCCACAATAAATTCTGGAGGAAAGTCAGGTTCTTGTTCTGCAACCACAACATCTATTCAAGAGGGAGGACCAATCATTGAATTCTAAAATTTAATAATGGACGGGGAAAACCCGCTTTCTGCTCGCCACGTGATAAAATTCATATTTTATTTTACGTGGTCATCCCGGCACCGTTCTACAACGGTGTAAACTCTGGCCGGGATCCATCTTTCCCATTTCCCTTTCCCCGCCTTAGTTAAGGAGGGGTGGACATTCTGATGGACGGGGTGGTTGTGTGAAAAGAAATTATTAATGGACTCCTCAAGGTCTGACCTTCTTTCAGATTTAAGGTCAGACCTTTTCCCGTCCATTCTATTTTAATTAATTATTTTTTGGTATAATTCACCCAATAAAGCTCTTACTAACGCATTATGCAATATACTTAGTAATTTAATGGTGTTAATTTATTATGTGGGTTATAATTTAATGAGAGCAAAGATTAAAACTGCATAATGCAAAAAAGTTATTAAGGAAGGTAATTACATAAAATTTATTAGTAAGAGATTTATAGGGTAAATGCAATTAGAAACTAGACAATTAAAAGATTTTTTTATTGATGCTGGCCTTATTAGTAAGACTGAGTCAGAAGAAATCGAAAATAAAATAAAATCTGGGGAGATAAAAGACTCTTTCGATAAAGCTTTGGTCAGTGCAGGAAAGATTTCAGAAGATGATTTGCGTAGAGCACAGGCATATTTTTTCGGTGTTCCTTTTGTAGATTTAAAGGGTCAAAAAATAGATTTTTCAATACTCTCACTTATCCCTGAACCAATAGCTAGAAAGAATAATATTATTGCCTTTAGGAAAAATATTGATTCGCTTGAAGTGGCGATGCTCGATACTTCCGATCTTACTTCAATTGAATTTATAAAGAAAAAAGTTGGTCTTAAAATTCTTCCAAGACTTACAGATGCTGAATCTATTAAGAGTGCAATATTACAATATCAAAAAAGTTTGAAGGCGGAGTTTGGTGATTTAATACAAAAAGATGTTCAGGCACTTTCTGGTGTTGATGTGTCAATATCAAAAGGTGATTCTGTTGAAGAATCAATAAAAAAGTTGGCAGAAAATCTTCCTGTTATTCGTATCGTTGATACTTTATTGAAACACGCAGCACTTCAAGATGCTTCTGATATTCATATAGAATGTATGGAAAATGATGTTTTGGTAAGATATAGAATTGATGGGATTTTACATGACGCGATGATTTTGCCAAAAAATATTGCTATGAGCATCACTGCAAGAATTAAAGTACTTTCAAACTTAAAACTTGATGAAAAACGCTTACCACAAGATGGAAGATTTAAAATTGAATTAAATGGTGAAAAGATTTCTTTTAGGGTCTCCATAATCCCAACTTATTTTGGTGAGAAGACAGTTATGAGACTTTTGAGAGAAAACGTCGGTGCTTTTACTTTAGAATCCACGGGCTTCCATGGAGTTAATCTTGAAAGGATTCATGAAGCAATGCGACATGCAAACGGTATGATTCTTACAACAGGTCCTACTGGCTCTGGAAAGACAACCACACTTTATACTATTTTGGAAATTTTAAATACACCAAGTGTAAATATAGCGACAATTGAAGATCCTATTGAATATCAAATGTCTAGAGTAAATCAAACTCAAGTTAAGCCAGAAATAGGTTTTTCCTTTGCAAATGGTTTGAGGTCTTTGGTAAGGCAAGATCCGGACATAATAATGGTTGGAGAAATTAGAGATAATGAAACTGCGTCCCTTGCTGTAAATGCTGCGCTTACTGGACACCTTGTTCTTTCTACTCTTCACACAAATTCGGCCGCTGGGGCGATACCAAGACTTTTGGATATGAAAATTGAGCCTTTCTTGCTTGTTTCCACTCTTGATATTGTTATGGCACAAAGACTCGTTAGAAAATTAGCAAAAATTAGAGAGAGATATTTACTTTCAAAAGACGAAATATCTTCATTATCTAAAGTTGTTAATTTAGATAGAGTTTTAAAAATGCTCAAGGAAGAAAAAATTGTTGGTGAGAAGGATGATTGGTCAAAAATTTATTTTTATAAAGCAAAGGAATCTCCAGAATCGAAAGACGGATATGTGAGCAGAATTGGGATTCATGAAGCATTAAAAATGACCGCAACAATAAGAGACCTTATAATGAAAGGTGCAACATCGCAGGAAATAGAAGAACAAGCAAAAAAAGAGGGGATGATAACAATGCTTGAAGATGGTATTTTTAAATGTGTAATGGGACTTACGACGATAGAGGAGGTATTAAGAGTTGTGACGGAATAATCCCGTTAGAGATAATACGGTTATGAATACAGATATAGTTTTAATTATGTAGACAATAGTATTAAAAAGTAAGTTATCAGTAAAATAAGGA
>JAPLZG010000023.1:0-3223 GCA_026395155.1 Candidatus Tayloriibacteriota bacterium
AGATGGATCCCCGCATTCGCGAGGATGACAGAAATAATAGGGTAACTATCGTCGGTATCACAGGAACTAGAGGAAAAACAACTACAACTTATCTTATTTATGAAATACTAAAAAAAGCATTTGAAAATAGAGGAGCCTCTCGACTTTGCTCGGGGCACCTAAAAACACAAGTATTTTTAGGTGGAAATATAAAAGGTCTGGCAACATTACCACTTCTTAAAAAAGTAAAAGATGGGGATATAATTGTTATGGAGCTTTCGTCGTGGCAACTTCAGGGTTTTGGTGACGCAAAAATTAGTCCAAATATTTCTGTATTTACAAATTTAATGAATGATCATTTGAATTATTATAAGGGAAGTATGGAAAGATATTTTGATGATAAAAAGTATATTTATAAAAATCAAAAGCCAGAGGATTTTTTAATAATTGGAGAGAGTATGGAGAAAAAAGTTGGAAACGTAAAATCACAAAAATTTGTTGCTAAAAAAGGGATCGTGCCGATTGATTGGAATCTAAAAATAAAAGGGGAACATAATTTAAAAAATATTGCATGTGCTATTTCTGCTGTGAGGATTTTTGGTATTGATGAAAAAATAATTAAGAAAGTTGTCTGTAATTTTGCAGGAGTAGAAGGAAGACAGCAATTTTTAAGAAATTATAAAGGAATAAAAATTTATAATGACACTACTGCAACAACTCCAGATGCGACTATTGTGGCCCTAAGGGCACTATCAGATTCAAGAATTAAGATTCAAGATTCAGGAATTATCGGAAGAAATCATGAATCCAGAATCATGAATCCTGAATCAAAAAGGATCGTCCTTATTATGGGTGGGGCAGACAAAACTTTAGACATGTCTGAACTTGTTTGTGAAATTCCTAAATATTGTAAAAAGGTGATTTTACTCGCAGGAACGGGAACAAAGAAAGTTGAAAGCTTAAAGTCTAAAGTCAAAAGCGTGGAAGTTGATAATTTAAAAGAAGCTGTTAAGTATGCTCTAGATCAGGCAAAACGAGGTGATACGGTGTTATTTAGTCCTGCTTTTGCCTCGTTTGGTATGTTCAAAAACGAATTCGATAGAGGAGAACAATTCACTAAAATAATAAAGAAACTTAAATAGAATTGGGTGTTTAAAAAAGATTACATAAAATAATTTATAATGAATTTATTGGATAGAGATTTCTGATTACCTTGCTAACAAGAATTGTGAGTATATGACACAAAATCTGTTTTATTGAATTTAATATGTCTTTAACCGAACAATGTATGCGTCATTGTTTTTTCTTTTTTTTCTCCCCACTTTGAAGTATCAAGTTTGATATCTTTTATTTCTTTAATATCTTTATATTTTACATTTCCATTTTTAAGAGCATATTCATAGACTTCTTTGGTAATTTTTACGTCATCTATACAATAGTCAATCACTTTTTGATATTCACCATTTTTCCACCATACTGTAGCTTCAAGACCGTGTCCGCTTTTATTTTTGCCGAGAGTTGCTTCCGCGACAGAATCAAGTTTAATTCTTCTACCTAAAGAAATTTTTATTTCTTTTAATAAATCTAAGCTTTGAATTTTACTAAGGTCTCCAGAATAATATTTATTTAAAAGGGGAATATCAAAGTGGTCGCTATTATAGCCAATAAGCAAATCTGCTTTTTCGAAAATAGGCCAAAGATTTTTCAATGTCTCTTTAGTAAAGCTCTGATATTTGTCTGTTTCGTAATCATAAATACAAACGACAGATAAATCTAGTGCACTTGCATCGTTTGATCCAACATCAGAAAATATATTGCTTGTTTCGCAATCGAATACTATTTTTTTCATAATACGAATAAATTAAATATACCAATATACTAATGGTACGAATGATACTAATAAATACGAATAAATTCAATCATTGTCTTGGATCATATATTTATTGTTAGGAGTATCTATACGAACAATTCTTACTGGTTTAATATATTTATTTCTAAAATTAACAATAAAACCTAATCTGACTTTTGTTTGTTGCAAGTAGTTCTGTATTTGTCTATAAGCTTCTTTTGATATGATTCTTGTAGCCTTCATTTCAATGATAATTTTGTCATCAATCAAAAAATCTAAAATATTCCCTGTACCTAATATGGGAATCTCACGTTTGTAGGGGATTATAATTTCTTTTAATTTTTTTTCGAATTCATCTGCGTATTGTTTCTCTCTGCAATATTGTCCTAATTCATTGTGAACATTAAATAATAAACCAGTTATCGTATATGACAATTCTGGATATATAATTTTTTCTTTATCTAACATTAGTATATTTGTATGTGTACCATTTGTATCATTAGTAAAATTTGTATATTTGTATCTTTAATTTTTGATTACATTAGATATATTATTTTCATCAACCTCAGTTTCTATTCCAGTAGAAAGTTCTTTCACTTTTAATTTTCCAGATTCAACTTCCTGACTTCCAATACAGGTAATAAAAGGAATTTTGTTTTTGTCGGCATATTTTATTTGATCGCCAATTTTTCTCCCTGAATAATCCACAGTGGTTTTAATACCGGATTCTCTGGTTTTTTGTGCTAAGTCTTGGGCATATCCAATCGAATCTTTATCCATAACACAGAGATGTAAATCTGAAGCTGGCTTAATGTTTGGCATAAGGCCGTAAGTCTCTAACATATCCTTGATAACCACATCTCCGACTCCAAAACCAACAGCGGGGACAACTTCTTTATCAAATATAGCTAATAGTTCATCATACCTTCCACCACCAAGGACAGCCCTTTTATTCTCAGGGTTTTTATCAAATACTTCAAATATAATACCTGTGTAGTAATCAAAACCACGCATTAAGTCTTGAGAAAAAACAGTGTTTGTTATACCTAGCTTTTCAAGCTTTTCAATAAGCTCTTTTACTTCAATAATTCCTTCTTTTCCCTTTGCACTTTCAGGAAGTTTCGAAACAAATTCTTCAAAGTTTTTACTGTTCAATAATTCTATAAATTCTGAACTTCTTTCTGGAATGAGCTCTTGAATAATCATTTCAAAATCTTCTTTTGGCATTTTACCTTTTCTGTCGATGGCCTTTGCAACTTTTTGAGCAGTTTCTTCGGGTAATGCAAATAGTTCTTTAAGAACATAATCAACTATTTTTCTATTATTTATTTTTATTTCATAGTCGGCATCTTTTAGGCCAAAATTTTGCATCATTTTTGAAGCAATAGAAATAAC
>JAPLZG010000023.1:3325-10886 GCA_026395155.1 Candidatus Tayloriibacteriota bacterium
CTTTTACTCCAAAAATATCAACATTGAGTTGCCAATGTTCACGAACTCTACCTCTTTGTGGTTTTTCATATCTAAAAAGGTTGGGGATTGAATACCATCTTAAAGGAAAAGAAAATTCTTTGAGTTTCCCAGCAATCATTCTTGCAACAGTCGGTGTCATTTCAGGTCTTAAAGAAATCTCTCTTTCGCCCTTGTCTTTAAAAGTATAAGTTTGTTCATTAACAATTTCTTCTCCAGATTTTGCTTTATACAAATCTGCAGGCTCAAGAACGGATGCTCCATATTCACTGTAACCAAAAGATTCTACCGTTTTTCGCATTGTGCTGAAAAGGTAATTTTGAACGGCCATATCGGCAGGATAAAAATCTCTAACGCCTTTATATGGTTCTGTGCTAACTTTATTTTTATTGGTCATGTGAATAATTGTATATTAAATAGACTTGAGAGACAAGAGATAATTTTCTCCAATACTTCACCATCTCATTAGTATAATATTAATCCATAGATACACCATGGTGTATCTATGGATTAGTGATATGATAAATAGATGAGAAAATATCTAAAATATAAAGGAGTCCCTGTTAATGCTTTAGGTCTCCCGATATTTAATCCTAATAAAAAAGAAATACATAAATCAGAACCAAAACGATTTTACTCTTTTCATAAGTGTTTTGATTTTAATTTTGGTAGTTCTTCACCAAAGGATTTATTGGTTATATATGATATACCATTTGAAAAAAGAAAGGAGAGGGATTGGTTTAGGCGTCACTTACAGAAATTTGATTATGTAATGGTTCAGAAGAGTGTTTGGGTTGGGCCATCACCTTTACCTAAAGATTTTCTTAATTATGTTAAATCTATTGGTTTATCAAAACAGCTTAAGACCTTCAAGTTGGCTACTCCTTATATATAGGAATATATAAAACATATTATGTGTTCTATCCTCGCAGTAAAACTGACGACGTATTCGGACATCGCTCTCCAATAAAAAAGGATGTCCTTAAATTATAATTAGTTATTAATAATTTAGTAAATTGTAGATACACCATGGTGTATCTACAAATGGATTTATACAAGTTTTTTGTAATAATTTTCTTTATATATGAATAGTATGTATATAAATGGTGTTTATAGACAAGCTAAGATATAAATAATGCCAATATACCCGCCCGATTGAACGAAAATCTTTTCAGTCGTTCGGGCGGGCGAATGGTACCTGCCCGAAGTGCTACATCGTTGCAGGCGGGCGAATATTCACCCAATAAAATTTTTCACTAATTGAATTTATTGAAAACTGAAATACGAGCTGGTTACACAAAACAAAAATATGCAATTAACATTTCACTTAAATAAAATTTTATAGGGCAAGCGAATGAATACGAATAAGATAACTTGGATACTTGGTGTCCAAGTAAAAATTGAATAATTAATGAAAAAAATAACCAGCAAGCGGGTGCTTGCTGGTAGTGAAGGAATTATTCTTCTATCCCTCTGGGATTTGCATGAGAAGATGTTGAGCTGTTTGTTGAAACACCAAACTAGTGATTGCAACATCTTCCCCGTCTGTTCCTTTTTTGCCAGCATGAATGTCATAAATTTCGAGAAGACATTCTTTTGAGTAGTATGACTTCGGAACGTAGAACACAGCGCCGACGATCTTTGGATGCTTTTGTGCAGGGTCTGCCGAAGCGTTATCCTCTGTGACGTGGACCTCCACTGTCGCAAAGAGAAAACCTTCTTCAGCAGATTCGACATATCGCATCCATCCAAGTTTTTCACCTACATTCGGTAAGACAATTCGCCGGATTAATCTGTGAACAGTGTGCCCATCAATAAGTGAATCTGGCAGTTGTTTGATTTCTCCTGTTCCAATAGTGTTAAACATTTCCCTCGGGATCTCTATCATCTTCATCTTTTCGCCTCCTTTTTGTTATGAACTTTTCTATTTTAAATGCTATCATAATAAGATTAGTAATACAATTTAACCTGATTATGAAGAAAGAGCTAAATAATTTAATTATTTTAAATAAAAAAAGGGGAGAAACACCTCTTGAGTGTTTAAAGAGATTTAAAATTGATAATCCGGAATATGAAGATGAAAAAATGACATATGCTGGTAGACTTGATCCACTTGCTGAAGGATTGCTTTTGGTTTTGGCGGGTAAAGAATGCAAAAATAAAGATAAATATTTGGGTTTGGATAAAGAATATGTTGTCGAAATACTTTTTGGTTTTTCTACAGATACTGGAGATGTTTTGGGTAAAGTCGAAGAGAGTAAAATTGGTGCAATGGATGTATTGTCTAGAATGGACAGGAAAGAGATTGAGAACAAAATAAAAGAGTTTGAAGGAAAATCAAAACAAAAATATCCACGTTTTTCTTCAAAGACAATCGGTGGTAAACCACTTTTTGAAATTACAAAGGAAAGGGAAATTTCTGATGAAGAATTGCCAGAAAAAGAAATTAATATAAAAAGTATCGAAGTTATTTCCGTTGGTTTAGTGTCAAAAAAGTTTTTGAAAGATTTTACTGCTGACTCTATAAATAGTGTAAAAGGGGATTTTAGACAGAATCTGTCATTGATTTCTTGGGAGAATAGTTTGCCTCAATTTGAGGATCAAATGTTACCAACGATAACTATCAAGGTCGTTTGCTCTAGTGGTTCTTATATGCGAGTTTTAGCCCATAGGATAGGTGAGTTGCTTGGCTTTCCAGCTTTGGCGATGAAGATAAGGAGGAATAGAGTGGGAGGATACAAATTAGTCTAAAGTCCAAAGTCGAAAGTCTAAAGCGCAGGAAATGAATATTGAATGTAGAATGTAGAAGGCGGAATTTTGCGGAGCAAAATTCCGCCTAGTTCTGTCATTGCGAGGGTAATCCCGTGGCAATCCAGTATTCTAACGTTAGAGATGGTTTGCTTCGTCGTTGACTCCTCGCAAAGACAGAAAAGAGGACTTGCAAATATTTTCGGGGGGGGGGTAAAATTAAGGAATAGAACTTTATTAATTTAATTACAAAAATATGTTTGAATTTGGATTTGGTGCAAAAAAATACAGAGATGATTTAGCTAATGAACTAGTTGAGATTAGAAATGATGATGAAGAAAAGTCTGGTGTTACCAGGGCTGATGCTGTTGATTTATTAAAGAAAGAACAAAAGACAGAAAAGTATAAGTATTCGAAGGATTTATTGAAAGGCGGATTAAAATCAAAAAACGAAATATTTCAAAGTGAAAAAATAGAAAAACAAATTGAAGATTTAGAATGGGGGTCGGATTTTGGTGGTATTGATATGGATAGTTTTATTATGCATGATTTTAGTGGCTATAAAGAGGTGATGTCTGATAAATCTAAGGTTTGGTATGTTCCTACAGTAGAGGCATTAAGATTCGCATTTATTAATCAATTACCTGGTTTTGAGCCTGCTTGTTATTGGTCAAGCACACGTACCAGAAATGGTCTCTGGGATGATTATTGGTGTGTGGATATGCGTACTGGTCGTGAATTCTCAGTTGGTTTAAAGAACAATGGGGAAAAAAGTGATACTCGCCCTAATTTTTCTTCCGATTATAGAGTAAGGTTTGTCCGTAATAATGAATAATTAGTTAATTTAAATAGAATCTTGAGATTGGTTCTTAAGATAAAAATAGCTCTAAAATAGGGCTATTTTTAATGAAAAATACTGGATTGCCACCTGCCCGCAATGCTATCGAATAGCGTTGCAGGCAGGTGCAGGCGGGCGGAATACCTCGCAATGACCCCAGTCAAATATGAGACAGTTTGATGGGGCAGGCGGGGGATGGATTCCCGTCTGCACGGGAATGACCCCGTAAAATAAAATCTTAAAATCGGAAACGACCTTCCTCCAAAGGCGGGCAGGCATAATTACCAGAGAGGTCCTTCCCGATTTTCATTTTATCACGGGGCAGGCAGAATACGCTTTATTCTGGCTTATTATAAGACTATTTTTGTTAAATTGATGATAAAATAGGCCACTTGACTTGCATTTTTAAACCGTTTGTGCTATACTTCTTAGGCAGTAAACATCTCGTAGGTTTAAGTATTTTTCTTAGCCGGTTGGGAGTGGTCGTTTCTGCGACTTTAGTAGGAATTTGATCCTAACTCACACATCTGTGTGAATGGATAAGAAAAATAAAATGGCAAAGAAATTGTATGTAGGGAATCTTCCTTACTCAGCAAATGATTCTGCTCTTTCAGATTTTTTTTCAAAAGCTGGTGCAGTTGAATCTGCAGTAGTTATGATTGATAAGATGACAGGTAGATCAAGAGGCTTCGGTTTCGTATCTATGCCAAACGATGATGAAGCTATGAAAGCTATCGAATCATTGAATGGAGTAGAAATGGACGGAAGAAAGCTTACTGTTAACGAAGCTAAACCTTTGGAAAACAGACCTTTCAGAAGCAACGGACCAAGAAGATAATTCAAGGTAAAATAAAAATCACGCACCTTAATTGGTGAGTGATTTTTATTTTACCTTGAAGATGGATATAGAACACAAAAGGCCGGCGCGAGGATACGCGCCGGCCTTTTGTGTTGAAAATAAATGAATTATCGATGGCTCTTTAAGGTCTGGCCTTTTTTTAGATTTAAGGCCAGACCTTTTCCCGCCATAGTCCTTTTATGTTTTACATTTACAACATTTATAACAACTACAACATTTACAACACCCTATCTTTCCTCGCGCCTTTCTCTCTTTCGTTTTTAGTTAAATATTTTTTTCTTAAACGAACATTTTTAGGAGTTATTTCAAGATATTCATCACCTTGCATAACTTCAAGACCTTTTTCAATATCAAGTCGAAGTGGAGGAACAAGATAGAGTGCCTCATCATTTCCAGATGTTCTCATATTTGTAAGGGCTTTATTTTTTGTAGGGTTCACTTCCAAATTTTCTCCATTCAAGACATGGCCGATGACCATTCCCTCATAAATCTCAATAGCAGGGTCAATGTAAAGAACTCCTCTTTCTTGTAAATTCCAAAGAGAAAATGCCATAGATTTTCCAGTGACCATTGATGTCATTGAACCAAATTCTTGTTTTTGTATTTCACCAGCATAAGGCATAAAGTCTATAAAACGACTACATAATATTCCAAGGCCTTTTGTATCTATAACGAAAATTCCTCTATATCCAAGAAGTCCTCTTGTTGGTATTTCGAAAATCATTCGGATCTGATTGTCTTTAACTTTCATATCTTTCATAATACCTTTTCTTCTTCCAAGTTTTTCAATAACTGTACCTTGAAATTCTTCTGGAATATCAATTGTAACTTCTTCAAAAGGTTCACTTTTAACTCCATCAATAGTTTTAATAATCGCATGTGGTTGGGAAACTTGAAGTTCAAAACCTTCTCTTCTCATATTTTCTATAAGTATTGCAATATGAAGTTCACCTCTTCCGTAAACATTTATTGGATCAGTATTAAAATCAACTTTTAATCCGACATTTATTTCCATTTCTTTTTCTAGTCTTTCACGAATCTGTCTTCCAGTTACAAATTTTCCTTCACGTCCAGCAAAAGGGGAATCGTTCACAAGAAAATTTAAGGAAATTGTTGGTTCATCAATATTAATAGATGGAAGTGCTACTTGGTCTTGATTTTCACACAAAGTCTCACCAATATATGCATCTGAAATTCCTGCAATCATAACAATATCTCCAGCAAAAGCTTCTTCAACACCTTCTTTTTGAATACCTTTAAATGTATAAAGTTTTGTAATTCTGGCACTTCTAGTCTCGCCCGCTAAAGTTTTGACTGACGCATTAGACTTGTGGTCTAATGCCCGGAAAATCTCAGATTTTCCATCAGTCAAAATTTTTTCGGGTGAACCATTTGGCATTTTTACAAAAATTGTCTGACCATCTTTAACTTTTCCAGTGTAAATTCTAGCAACACCAAGTCTTCCCAAAAAGTTATCATAAGCAAGATTAAATATTTGTGCAGAAAAAGGCGAGTTTAATTTTTGTTCATCAGATGCTGGCGGAACTTTTTCAAGAATTAAATCAAGGAGAGGTGTCATATCTTTTTGTTCATCAGCAAGATTTTTCATGGCGACACCATTTCTACCAATAGCATAAATAGTAGAGAAATCTAACTGTTCATTATTTGCACCAAGTTCCATAAAAAGTTCGAGAACTTCTTCGTGAGCTTCTTCTGGTCTAGCTGCAGATTTATCAATTTTATTTATAACAACAATTGGTTTTAAACCAAGCTCAAGTGATTTCTTCAAGACGAAACGTGTCTGTGGCATCGGGCCTTCTTGAGCATCGACAACTAAAAGAACCGTATCAATAGAACGGAGAACACGCTCAACTTCAGAACCGAAGTCTGCATGTCCAGGAGTATCAACAATATTTATCTTTGTACCTTTGTAGGGGATTGAAGTATTTTTTGCATATATAGTAATACCACGCTCTTTTTCGAGTTTGTTGCTGTCCATACTGTCGCCTTCTTGGGCCATCCCAGTTTGTCTCAAGATTGAATCTGTGAGGGTAGTTTTACCATGGTCAACGTGGGCTATAATTGCAATGTTTCTTATTTGTTTATTGTTTTCCATTTGTATTATTCGTATTCATTCGTATCATTAGTGTGATTCGTATATTGGTATATAATATATTAAAAAGCGCCGAAGCGCATGTTTAATGCCATAAATATACATTAAAATAAGGCTAAAATCAAGCTTGACAAAATTGCTAAAAGGTGTATACTTACGTAAGATAGCAAAACAACAAACTATGGAGGTTCGAGATGAAGTTATTTTTTTATATCTGTGACTCTTATGTCTTCCATTGTTGGAGGTCTCTTGAGTAAGGAGGAAATGTTTGAGGGAGCCGGATTTATTGTTCTTATCCTCATGTTAATAGGTATCGGGCTTATGGTCTTTGCCATTGGCGATAGCTACTTCAAGGATAAGTGATTGCTTCGGCATTTCACGATAACAAGTCTCGCGTTGCACTCAGGTGCGGCGCGGGGCTTTTTTATTAACGAATAAACAATACCAATATACCTGCCCGAAGTGCTACGCATAACGTTGCAGGCGGGCGAATTATACTAATTATACGAATGGATACGAATAAATTCATCAGAAAAATCCTTCACTCTGTCATTGCGAGCGTAGCGTGGCAATCCAGTATTGTAGATGGTTTACTTCGCTAATTTCACAAAGACGAATTGGTTTGATAAAAAATAATACGGGTATATAATTGTAAGTAGATTTTTAGATCTTGAACAGAGAAAGGAAGACGACAATGAGAAAAATCAAACCATGTGTGCCTAAAAAACATAAATGGGAGACTAAGCCTGAACGGTCAGGCATACGCGTGTGTACGGTATGCAAAGAGGAACAATGGCTAATGCAAGACCGCCGCACGCGTACAGTTAAATGGGCAACGCGGATAATTGCTCCATTACCATGATTTTTTTCACATAGCTCCGTGCCACACTCGGGTGTGGTGCGGGGTTTTTTTATTAACGAATAAATATACAACCACCCCGTCCATCAGAATGTCCACCCCTCCTTAACTAAGGAGGGGATACAG
>JAPLZG010000086.1 GCA_026395155.1 Candidatus Tayloriibacteriota bacterium
CTTCATACAAACTCAGCTGCTGGAGCATTTCCAAGATTGATAGAGCTTGGAATTAATCCAAAAATAATAACTTCCGCTGTTAATGTTGCTATGGCACAAAGACTTATCAGAAAAATTTGTAATTTTTGCAAACAAGAAAAAACACCAAACGAAAAAGAAAAAAGAATAATAAATAAAGTTTTGGAAAGTATCCATGATAAAACATTTTTAGAAAATATTCAGACAGATAAAATCTACGAATCAAAAGGTTGTGAAAAATGTAATGGTACTGGATATAAAGGTAGAATCGCGGTTTGTGAAGCGATATTTGTTTCGAAAGAATTAGAAGAAATAATAATCAATAATCCTAGCGAAAGAGATATAAAAACAGTATCTTCCCTACAAAATACAGTTGATATGCGACAAGATGGTATTTTAAAAATATTAAAAGGCATTAGCACTTTTGAAGAGTTAGAAAGAGTGATAGACATTGAGGGAGATTACTGAAAAAATATCATTTTATATTTAAAAAAAATAATTGATCGTTGCTAAAATT
The DNA here is from genome assembly GCA_026395155.1 of Candidatus Tayloriibacteriota bacterium. Classification (GTDB taxonomy): domain Bacteria; phylum Patescibacteriota; class Minisyncoccia; order Phycocordibacterales; family GWA1-40-21; genus Bog-1340. Next base: position 536 of record JAPLZG010000086.1, read on the forward strand.
AAAAAACTTTTCAAATAGACCATTTGCCAGATGATATAAAATAATGTGCTAATATTTTGAGGGCTTGCAAAAGTTTTAAACGATACTAATATACAAAGTATAAATACTCCGCACGGAGTGCAGAGCATTTAAGAGATTTCAAAACATAAATCTCTAAACAATACTTTAAACCTGGCGGTAAAAAGTTAAATTAGTCTTTAAGGATAACCTCAGCAATATTTCCGAAGAAATAAACCAAAATGTCCTGAAAAAAAAACTCGTAGTCTCTTGCGAGCATAATTGTTTAGAGATTTATAGCTTGAAAAAACATGGGGAAACAAAAAAGCCCCACAATTCAGGCTCTATGGAAAGTATAGCATAAAATAGAACTATGTCAAGCAAAAATGAAGATAAAAACCTCAAATCCCAAAATACCGATAATATTAGCCCTAAAAACAACGATACAAAATTTCTTGACCAAACGTTAAGACCAAATACTTGGGATGAATATATTGGTCAAAAAAATATCAAAAAAAACCTACAAGTACTATTAAAAGCTGCCTCTCAGAGAAATCATCCGCCTGAACATCTACTTTTTTACGGCCCTCCTGGGCTTGGAAAGACAACTCTTGCAAATTTAATTGCAAAAGAAACGCGTGCTCAATTAAAATCTACGTCCGGTCCTGCTATAGAAAAAGTTGGAGATCTTGCTTCAATACTTACGAACCTTTCTGCTGGTGATATTCTTTTTATTGATGAAATTCACCGATTAAATAAAGCGATTGAGGAAGTTCTCTACCCTGCCATGGAATCTGGCTCGCTTGATATTATTATTGGTAAAGGTCCAAGTGCTAGAACTATTCAACTTGAGCTTCCTCCATTTACTTTAATTGCTGCAACGACACGAATCGCATTACTTTCCGCGCCACTTCGTTCTCGTTTTTCTGGTGGAGTATTCAAACTCGAATTTTATTCTGATGAAGAGATAGAGAAAATTATTGAGCGATCAGCCAAAATACTTGGAGTTGAAATAGAAAAAGAAGCTAAAGAAGAAATCGCAAAAAGAAGTCGTTTTACACCAAGAACAGCCAATTATTTGTTAAAAAGAAGCAGAGATTTAGCACAAATAAGAGAACAATCTCTCACAAATGAAACGGTGAAAGAGGCTCTCGCAATGCTTGGAATAGATGAAGTGGGATTAAACTCTGCTGACAGATCACTTTTGCAAGCAATTGAAGAAAAATTTAATGGCGGGCCAGTTGGTTTAAATACTTTAGCTGCCGCACTTTCAGAAGAACAAGCGACGATTGAGGACGTCTATGAACCTTATCTTTTACAGCTTGGTTTTATTGAAAGAACTTCTCGTGGAAGAATAATTACAGATAGAGCGAGGAAGCATTTAAAAATTAAAAGTTTAGGAAAACTTTTGTAGAAGCTGTTAGCTATTAGCTTTTAGCTGTTAGGAAAAATACCAGATTTAAGATGGATTGCCACGTCACTTTGTTCCTCGCAAAGACCGAATGAAGAATTTTTCTGATGAATTTATTCGTATCCATTCGTTGCATTCGTACCATTCGTATATTGGTATTGTTCATTCGTTAATAAAAAAAACAGGGCGGGTTGCGAAGCAACCCGCCCTTTTCAATATACTTAATCTGCAACGCCAGCGAAGAAGAAATCGATCCGATCACTTAGAGCTTCTTTCGCAGTTACAGAAACACATGATTCTCCGCTATGATGTGGATAAACATACGGAACCCGTTGTATTGTTTGATTCTCAAAACAAAAAGGAAGACCCGTCGAAACAACATAACAGTGTTTGATAAAGGGAATCCTTGCGGCATTTACAACTTCACAAAGCGAAGCTGGTCGCAAACCATTTTCCTTCAAGCAAACATCCACGTTCTCCAGCTTGCAACGAAAAATAGAGATCTTCTTAACCTTTTCTCCTTTTGGTTCATCGAAGATATGTTCAGAATCGATTGCGGAACAAGTGTTTATGACTCCGCAAAATTCCATAACCTCCTCAAGCGGGCCATAAAAAACTGGGACTTCGAAATCAAATCTCGTCGGCACGATCTTCTTCATGCCATCAAGAAATTGACCGAGTTCATTTGTGTGATGTGTAAGCCAATCGAGATCCGCCCACCCGAAATCCCTCGGGAGCTTACCAACCACTGTGCGCAAAAGTTCCACATACTGACCAGAAACATTTCCATTATTCATGGACGTATTCCTTTTCGCCTGCCGGTGAGCAGGACTTTATTTGTACTGGCGAAATACTAAGGTTCGGCACATGCCTCTTCCTCTGTAATTCATCCGTAATCAAGACTACTCTTTTAAAATAAATTGTCAATTTTATAAGACTTCCTTTTTTTTAAAGAAGTGATATATTCATAATTGTATTAATCTAACAGCTAAAAGCTAACAACTAAAAACTTCCATGAGTGGTCACAATAAATTTTCAAAAATAAAAAGATTAAAGGCAAAAAATGATGCTCAAAAGAGCAAGGTTTTTTCAAAGATGGCAAAACTTATTTCTGTTGCATCAAGAAAATGTAAAGGTGATGTAAATTCTCCAGAACTTCGTGCTGTCATAGAGAAAGCAAAATCTTTTGATATGCCAAATGATAATATTGATAGAGCAGTAAAAAAAGCCAGTTCAGAAGGAGGTGCAGAAATGGAATCTATAACTTATGAAGCTTATGGTCCTGCAGGGATTGCAATTATTGTAGATGTTCTTACTGATAATAGAAATAAAGCTGCGGCGGAAGTTAAACATATATTATCTTTAAATGGGACTTCCCTTGCCTCACCCGGAAGTGCATCTTGGGCTTTTGAAAAAACTCCTGAAGGTTGGATCCCAAAAACAACAACGCCTATTTCAGAAGAAGATTCACCTCCTTTAGAAAAACTTATTGATGATTTAGAAAATAATGATGAGGTGCAGGAGGTCTACACTAACGCAGAATAGACGCCGACTTTTCGCAGACTTCACGCGGACAATACAAACAGGGATTTTTTGTAGATCTAGTTTTCTTTGGCATGGACGGGAAAAGGTCTGACCTTAAAATCTGAAAAAAGGTCAGACCTTGAGGAGTCCATTACTAATTTCTTTTCATACAACCACCCCGTTTCGCAGACTCAACACCCCTCCTTAACTAAGGCGGGGAAAGGGGAAAGATGGATCCCGTATAAAGTCCAATCAGAATTAAACTTTTACGGGATGCTCAAAATTTACTTGCCCAGTAAGACTTTTCTAATCAATCTAATATTTAAATAATGAAACATTCTTGGAAACTATAAATAAGAGTATAAGCAAGTCCTCGTTATAAAAAAGTCTTACTGGGGTAGTCGCTTACGCTCCTTGTTTTTTGGCACTTACCCAGTAGTGAATTTTGGCATCGGATTTTATGAAAAATCCTTGATTGCCCGTCGTATAAACTATATTTGATAAAAGACATATCATCTATAAATGACTGTGTGTAATTAAATTTTTTAATGCCAAAATCTACTACTGGGTTATCCACAGTTTGGGGGTGTTGCTTTTTTTCTAAAAGTTTAGAGAATATAGACATTAGCTCTAAATGGGCAAATTTAAAAATTAAAAAA
>JAPLZG010000031.1 GCA_026395155.1 Candidatus Tayloriibacteriota bacterium
CTTTTTTCCAAGAAAATTATTGAAACCGCTATGATGGAATATAAAAGCAAGAGAAAAATAATTGATAAGAATCAAGAGAATATTGATAAATTCAATTTTCCTAAAATACTTAGCGGTTTCCTATTAAGAAATAAAATTTAAAGCTTAAATCTAAAATATTAAAATGATATTCAGATGGTCAATTTGGGGAGATCATATATCCAAAAACATTGAACTGCTTCGATACAGTATTCTTTCCTTTGAAAAACAATTTGGGTCCAGTAATCAGTATGTTGTTTACACGGATAATGTTGAATATGTTAAAAAATATTTAGATGAAACTATTGATATAAGGCAGTTCCCGGCAGATAAGAATTCACTATTTTGTGTCACATCAAAAGCAACATGGCTAAAGTGGTGTCCTTCAGCGAGGATTGATATTAATCAAACTGAGTTTTTCATAGACTCCGATGTCTTTCTCTTAAAATATCCCAAAGAAATTGATTCATTTCTATCTAATCCGAACATGAAATTTGCCATCATGGATGAATTCTTTGGCCAATCTTGGCAACATGGTGCAATGCATAAAAGAGCCACTTCCGATACACCTTACATAAATGCTGGTTTCTTTGTACAAAAAGCAGGGTGTGATATTTCTGACGGCCTAACAAAAGAATTCCGTTGGTGGCAGGATAATATAAAAGATAATGAACAGACTCACCATGATGAGCAAGGGGCACTTGCAGTCGCACTCACAAAACACCTAGTTGACGGAGAACTGTATATTTTTCCAAAAGATAAATACATGCTAATTGGTCCAAATGAAAATAAGGACATAGAAAACCTTGAAAAGGTAACACTGTTCCATGCAGTTTACCCCGACCATCCAGCGTTTAATAAATTTAAGAATTTTCTCGATAAAATCTTAAATAAATAAGACTTTAAAAATAAGGCAAAATACGATATGATGGATCGTATGGCGACAAAAAATGTCATAGCAATCCTTATGTCCGTAAAAGATGAGGAATCTTATATTGATTTTAACATTTCATATCATCTTGATCTGGGTTTTGATTATATATTCATCGCAAATCACTGTTCAACTGATAACACAAACAAGATATTGGATTCATACAAAAATGACCCTCGGATTGTTGTAATTAATGAGAAGGACCCAGTCTTTGATCACGCAAAAATAGCAAATAAATTACTAAATTTTGCTAATGCTAACTACAAAATAGATTGGTTTATTTTTTTAGATGCCGACGAATTCCTTTCAATAAGTGACAAATCCATACACGACTTTGTAAAACGTCTGGAAGAAAACGATATCCCATATGCGACTATTGGCTGGGCAAACGCCTTATTTGATTATACATTGTCCGATTACCGATGTTCCCCAACTACTGCTATAGACACAACAAAATATTATTATCCTTGGCCAGAAAAGGAATGGCAAGAATATGGTCATTTCAGAAAAGCTATAGTGAAAAATCATAAGAACATGGAAATTGTGGTAGGAGGACATTTTGTTAAGACCGAAAATAACCGTCAATTTTTTGGAAAATATGATTGGAATCCATTCATTATTCCAAAAGATGAAGCGAGACTATTGCACTTTGAATTCAGAGGCAAGGCGGAGACAATATATAAAAAATGGGAAAAATTAGCATTATTTGAAAGTGATTCGACTTCTGACTCAAATTCTCCTTGGCTCGAACGAATTCGAACGATTAGAAAGTATGTCGAGGAGTTTAAAGGAAGGATTGATGAAATTAACAAGAGATGGTTTTTTGAACACCGAACATTTTGGGGTACGCTTATACCTGAAGACAGAGTAACCTATGATACGACATTGTCTATTTGGTATAGGAAATACTTCAGAAGACAAATTGAAAGTGGAAAGATTAAATCAATCTGCCTTGTTCGCGACAGAAATCTGGGCGATGTCATAATGACAGAGCCGATTGCTAAATTCCTGTCGAAATATGTAGGTAAAATCTGTTTGGCCACAGAAATAGAGGATGCCAAATCGATATTTAACACCTACAATAAAATATATAAATACAAACAAATCAATACTGGAGAAATTGACTGTGACATTATGATAAAACTGATTTATGAACTCAGTGATAATAAAAAAACATACATACAGGGATATATGGAATCAATCGGCTTTGGTGAAGTCATTATTAAAGATATTCCAACACTAAATGATAATTGGAATAATATAATTAAAGATGAATATATTCTTATTGCTCCATTTACGAGTTGGTGGGAAAAAAAGAAAAGAAATTGGGGGTATAAAAGATTTACTGAACTATCAAATTTACTGGCAAAAGAATATAATATCAAATGTGTAATGCTTGAAAAACATTACACATTCAGTGAAATGATGTCACTTATCAAACACTGTAAATTTTTTATCGGAAACGACTCTGGCCCTGGAATAATAGCTCAGAGTTTTAAAAAGAAATCTTTTATTATCTATGGGGCGACTCGTCCTGGCTATATGCACACATCAGAATATAATGTCCCTATTTATGACGAAAACAGGCACAAATTTTGCAAACACAATTCAAGGAAAGAAGAAATAGATTGCTGTGAAGAATTCTGTATGGAAAGGATAAGGGTCAATGAAGTTTTTAACCAAATCAAATCGAATATATGAATGAATCAGAACTAAAAATTAAATTATCTTTTATTACAGGTTTAGAAGAGATCGCACTAAAGGAGATAAAGCAATACCCAAATTTACGTGTCATCAGAAAGGATACGGATTCTTTTTATTTGGATTTTGTAGAGGACTTAAATGAAATTAAACATCTCAGAAGCATTTCTCGAGCATATGTCGTGATAGAAAATTCAAAATATAATCCTCTTTATATTTCTAATCATAAATCAATTATAGGTAATCTTACAGATGTAGNNNNGATGTAGTTCTGGGTAAAGATGCAGACATATTTAAAACTTTCAAAATAACCTGTGCTGGATCGGATTCTACAGAAGTCCATAGTATCGCAAAATATATACAGGAAACATATAATCTAATCGAAAAGGAGGAAGCAGATTTGAAGATACATATCATTAAACTTGGAGAGGGTTGGGAAACTGGCATCCAAATTACACCAAGACCATTATCTTTTAGGAGTTACAAAGTCAAAAATATGAGTGGAGCGATGGATCCGACGATCGCCTATGCAGTAAACTCCCTCTGTGAGTTGGAAAAGGCAAAATCCTATTTGAATATATTTTCTGGAAGTGCGACACTTCTTACTGAGGCTGGACAGTGTTATACCAATCTTGAAAAATTGATAGGTTTTGACAACGATAAGAAACATATCTCGCTGGCTATACAGAACGTAAAAAAGGCCGGCCTAATAAAAAGAGTCCAACTTAAGGAGCATGATATTTTTGATAAACCAAATTTAGGCAAGTTTGATGCAATTACATCTGATTTACCATTTGGCATGTCCATATCAAAGAATGAAAATTTAGAAAAAATGTATCAATGTTTTATTAGTTACTCGGAAGAGACATTGAATGTTGGGAGCAAATTGGTTGTTTATACAAGTGAACACGAGCTCCTGAAAGATATTATCCTTAAATCAAAATTCAAGATTATTAAAACACTAGAACTGAAATTCATAACATCTGTAAACGCCTATCTTAGGCCACAAATCTTTGTCTGCGAGTTTAAATAAAGTCGGATCGCTTTATCTTTCCATTATAAACCATAGCTTTTGGCCCATCTATTTTGTCGTATATTTTTTTGGTATCTTCCAGAGTATTTGCGAGAGGATCCCCTTTAAGATTTAAGGATGTGTTCAATAATGCATAAATCCCTGTTCGCTCCCCAAATCTTTTAATCAAATCATAAAGAAAAGGATTTGATTCTTTTCTAACTGTCTGAACTCTGGCACTACCATCATGATGAACAGCTCCTTTTATCTTTTCAAAAACGGACGGAATAACATCATATTTATACAACATGAAA
>JAPLZG010000128.1:0-6458 GCA_026395155.1 Candidatus Tayloriibacteriota bacterium
AAAAGTAAACTACTACCGGCTGGAAGCCGGTAGCTTTGGATAAGAATAAATTCCTATATCTAAGACGGGGATAAAGATGGATTGCCACCTGCCCGAAATGCTATATCGTTGCAGGCGGGCGTCGTAAAAACTCCTCGGTTGACCGACATATATTCTTGTCTCTGTCTTTGCGAGCACCACAAGGGCACTTCCATTTTCTACACTCGTTTTGCTCGTAAGAAAATTAGGTCGAGCATAGCGACGAAGCAAACCATGTATAAATAAATAGCAGGATCTTAAAAGGACCACCTAAAGGTGGGGGTTTTGCTCCCAAAGGTAGACAATAAAAAAAATACACCACCCGTTTTTGCGGGTGGTGTTGATTCAGGTAAGGAATTTCTTGTTTTTTTGAGATCAGCTGAACAGATTATCTATGGTCCATCTACTTCTGCTGACAATAACCATTTGAACAGCTTTTCCTTAGAACATGTGTTAAGCGAGAGCTTAAATTTTATCGTTCCCTGTTTGCGTATTTTTTCGATATACGCCATTTCGTTCTCGCCAGCATCCTCTTGACCAAGAAGTTTGATATCCCCACACAGAATAAAAGACCCATCGTAGCCTAAATTCTTTGGTAAACCATTCTCCTCAATTTTCCTCCAGACTGGTGAAAAAATGTTCCTACCACCGAGACCTGGAAATACCATCACAAACCACAGACCCATCTTTCCATTACGACTTTTCTTGATCAAAAAAGTGTAAAACTGTAGTTGTTTAGATGACAAAGCTATAAATTTTTTCATGTTGCAGAACCCTTCCTTGTTTAGAGTTAATGAACTTGCTTTTCCTTTTCCATTAAAGCAAATAATGAGTTTGATTGCAACAAAAAAAGCGACCGTGTAGCTAACGGTCGCCTGGAGGACATGAAGTGCTCAGGTCGGAGCAACTCCTGCTTCCTCGAATGGATCAGCAAGAAGCTCTTGCGATTCCAAAAAATTCTTGATTTTTCCCTCAAATCTCTTCCTGTATTTCTCAGGAATCATCCGAACATAATAAACAAAATACTCATTCAAAGTGATATTCAACTCCTTGGGGAGTTTTTCAAATATTTCCGCAGAATACAAAATACCTGCTTCAATGTCTTTGTCACTCATAGGTTCGACTACCTCTTCAAATAATGACCTGAGTAATGCCAAAGAGATAACACTCATTCTCTGTTCTGTCATTTCCATAAACACCTCTTTCCTGTTGTTTTAACTTGAGAACAAAAACACCTTGTTTTTCCTGTTAAAATGTAGCATAATCACTGTTCAAAAGTCAATTAAATCAAAATACCAATATACAAATTGTACGAATACAACGAATGGATACGAATAATTAAATACAAAAACTGGATTGCCACGCTTCGCTCGCAATGACAAAAAAATAATATTATGTTAGAAAAGAAATTTAAATTAAAAAGTGAATTTACTCCGAGTGGTGACCAACCAGAAGCTATAAAACAGCTTGTTGGTGGAATAAAGAAAGGTTTGCAAAAGCAAACTCTTTTTGGTGTGACTGGTTCAGGAAAGACTTTTACTGTTGCGAATGTTATACAGCAGATTCAAAAGCCGACACTTGTAATTGCCCACAATAAAACACTCGCTGCTCAGCTTGCACAAGAATATAAAGAATTTTTCCCTGACAACGCTGTGCATTATTTTGTTTCTTATTATGACTATTATCAGCCGGAAGCTTATATGCCTATCACTGATACTTATATTGAAAAAGAAGCAATGATAAATGAAGAAATTGAAAGACTTCGTCATGCTTCTACGCAGGCCCTTTTGACCAGAAAAGATGTGATTATTGTGGCCTCTGTTTCTTGTATTTATGGTCTGGGTTCTCCAGAAGAATATGAAAAGGTAAATTTGAAATTAAATATTGGTGACAGTATTACAAGGCAAGATTTGATAAAAAAACTTATTAATATTCATTTTGAAAGAACAAATTCTGACATTACTTCAGGAACTTTTCGTGCTGTTAGTAATTCTATTGAAGTTATGCCAGTGAATGAAAAGATTTTAATAAGAATTGATATTGAAGACGACCCCAGTCAAATAAAAAGTCAGTTTGACGGGGCAAGTAAGATTAAAAATATTTCAAAAATTGATGCGGTGTCAAGAGTCTTGACAGAGGAAAGTATTAACTCAGTTTTTATTTTTCCTGCAAAACATTTTATTACTGACAAAGAGCAACAAGAGAGAGCTGTAAAAAGTATAAAGACAGAACTTGAAGAAAGATTGAAAGAATTAAAAAATGAAGGAAAAGAATTTGAAGCGCAAAGATTAAAAAGAAGAACAACTTATGATTTAGCTTTGATAAAAGAAGTTGGTTATTGTAATGGAATTGAAAATTATTCAAGACATTTTTCTGGGAAGGCAAAAGGTGATGCACCAGATACCTTGCTTTCATATTTTCCCACGAGACGCAGACTTGTGCAGACTTCACGCGGACAGACGCAGACAATAGAAGAACCAGACTTTTTAACTATTATAGATGAATCGCATGTGACTATTCCACAAATTAGAGGAATGTATGCTGGTGATGAATCAAGAAAAAATACTTTGGTTGGATATGGATTTCGCCTTCCATCAGCAAAAGATAATCGCCCACTAAAATTTAATGAATTTGATACTCGTGTGGATCAAGTTATTTTTACTTCAGCAACTCCGGGTGATTATGAAAAAGAAAATTCTGGGCAAATTGTAGAGCAAATAATCCGACCGACTGGTTTGATAGACCCTGTTGTTGAGATAAAACCGATTACTGGGACGCAGACTTTACTATCGCAGACTTCACGCGGACTAAATGCGGACTTAACCCATAAGGACGCAGACATAAGAGAATCAAAACTGGATTCCCGTCTACACGGGAATGACAGAGAGGAAAAAAATTACACCGGACAAGTATATGATTTTATAGAAGAAACTTTGAAAGTTGTTAAAAATGGAGGAAGAGTTATTGCGACAACACTCACAAAAAAAATGGCAGAAGATTTGAGTGAATTCTTGAAGGCTAAAGGTGTAAAAGCCGAATATCTTCATAGTGAAATTAAAACAATCGATAGAATTGAAATCCTTACAAATTTTAGAAGAGGGAAGTTTGATTGTATTGTGGGTGTGAACTTACTTAGAGAAGGTTTGGATTTGCCCGAAGTAGAATTTATTGGAATTCTAGATGCTGACAAGGAAGGTTTTTTGCGTTCAGATACATCTTTAATACAAACAATCGGTCGTGCTGCCAGAAACTCTCTGGGTAGGGTAGTTCTTTATGCTGATAGGATAACTGGCTCGATAGAAAGAGCTATAGAAGAAACAAACAGAAGAAGGGAAAAACAAGTTGCTTATAATACAAAACACGGCATAACACCCAAAACAATTATTAAAAAAATTCATGATATTACTGAGCATTTAAGAAGTGATCACGACAAAGCTGTGGCTGAGCTTTTGAGAATTGATGAAGATATGGCAGAAAAAAAGCCTATGAAGCTAATTAAACAAAAAGAAATCCAAATGAATTCTGCTGTAAAAATGTTAGACTTTGAATCAGCATCAATATTGCGTGATGAGATACAAATTTTAAAAGAAAAACTTGAAAAGTCTAAAAATAATCAAACAAAAACAACATTAAAAGATAAAGCTAAAGTATCTAAAAAAGAAGTAAAAAATATATAATTATGGTATAATTTACTTATATGAAAGAAGATAATATTAAAAATATTTTTTTAACAGCAAATGTCCATCAGCTAAGGACATCTCTTTCTGGTGCAAGATGGGCAATTGAGAGCGTAATCAAAAACAGTGATTGTGTAAATAAAGATCTACTTACAGAGGCTCTAAATAAAATTGTATATTCTATAGAAATGATCGGTGAGATACTCAAATTCTCTGAAGAAGATTTCAATGAAGATAAGATCAAATTATATAAGAATAAATTTTATCTAAATGATCTTATCAAAAAGATAATATCCAATCTTAGCTTTTTAGCTCAAGAGAAAGAGATTTCCCTAGATTATGAAGAAAAAGGATTGTTTGAAATAAATGCCGATGAAAAAATGATTGGTATTGTACTTACAAATATTTTTGATAATGCTTTTAGATATTCACCTAAGTCAAAAGTATTCATTTCGATAGAGAAAAAAGATTCATTTGTAAAAATTATAGTAAAAGATAATGGAATAGGTATCGATCCACAGGAAATGGAACATATTTCCCAGAAATTCTTCAGAGGCAAAAATGCGATTGATTTTGATCCTAAGGAAAGTGGTGTTGGACTATATGCTACTAAAAAAATAATCGAAATGCATGGTGGAAATATCAAGATTTCTTCTGTTTTAAATAAAGGCACTACAGTAGAAGTGTCTTTGCCATTAATTCATTAATAAAGTATAATACAACAGATATGGATAACTTAAATAATAATTTAGTCTCAGGAAAAAATATTCTTATAGTCGAAGATGATATATTCATTAATTCTTTATTTGCAGAAAAGCTTTTTGAAAAAGGAGCTACTGTTTTTAGTGCAAAAAAAGAAGACGATGTATTTAAAATGTTGAAAACAGAAAAAATTGATATTATAAGTCTAGACCTTTTGCTTCCAGGCACTAGTGGTTTTGAAATTTTAAAAAAGATTAAAGCCGACCCTTCCACAAAAGATATTCCTGTTATTATTTTATCAAACCTTGGTCAAAAATCTGATGTAGATATGGGCTTAAAGCTTGGTGCAAAAAAGTTTTTAATAAAAGCATTGTATTCAATGGATGAGCTTATAGAACAGTTTTCAGAAGTCTTAAAGTAGGCTACTACGGATATCAGACTGCACTAATACATAAAATCATCCGTTAAAATACGACGTTAACAGCCATTAGCCGTTTTTTTGTTGCGAAAGTCCTAAAACATAGTAATATACTCATTCATAACCCCTAGGGACAAACCCCAGGGCCATTTGGTGTTAATAAACACATAATAAAAATATACGAATGAACGAATTTAACGAATCGGTAAACGAATAAGAATTTTATTGTTTATTATTTGTATGATTTTCGTTAATTACGATTTGTATCATTCGTACAATTTGTAGATTAGTATTTTAAATTTAATTATGGCAAACAAAACAACATTTAATGAGGCAAGCAAAATCATTGTTAAAGGGGCTAGAACTCATAATCTTAAAAATATTACCGTTGAGATGCCACGCAATAAGATGATTGCTGTAACAGGTCTTTCTGGATCAGGAAAGTCGTCTTTTGCTTTTGATACTATTTTTGCTGAAGGCCAAAGAAGATATGTCGAATCACTTTCTTCTTATGCCAGACAATTTTTACATCAAATGCAAAAACCAGATGTTGATGAGATTATTGGTCTTTCACCAGCAATTTCTATAGATCAAAAGTCTCGCTCAAACAATCCGCGTTCGACAGTAGCTACAATAACTGAAATATATGATTATTTAAGAATTCTTTTTGCCAGAATTGGTAAACCACATTGTTTAGAGTGTGGAAGAGAAATTAAAAAACTTTCAAAAGAAGAAATATTAGAGACAATTATTAATACAGTTTCAAAAATTAAACCTCAAGAAAAGTTGAAGGAAGTTTTGGGTGTAGAAATCAATTCAAATAAAATTAGGATATTTTCTCCCGTTGTTGTTGGAAGAAAAGGAGAATATTATCAGCTCCTATACGATTTACTTGAAAAAGGGTACGAACAAGTAAAAATTGATGGCGAAATGAAAAAATTGAGAAATCAAATAATTTTAGCAAAAAATAAAAAACATGATATTGATGTGCTCGTTGATGAGTTTTATGTGAGTGAGTTTATAAATCAAAAGACGGGGATGGATCCCGTTCGCGACCTAGATTTCTTACGAGCCAAAGCAAGTGTAGAAATCGGAAGTACTCTTGTGGTACAACGGGATGACCCCAGTCAAATAAAAAATCAATTTGACGGGGCAGGCAGAAAAGATGGATTGCCACGCCATGCTCGCAATGACAAAAAAAGCAAAGAAATTAATATCGATATAAAAACACGACTCTCTGATGCCGTAGAAAAAGCAATTGAAGAATCTAAAGGTTTACTAAAAATTGAAACTCCTGAAGAAACAAAAATGATTTCTGTAAAATTTATGTGTCCTTATGATGGTTATTCATATCCCGAGATAGAGCCAAGACTTTTTTCATTCAATTCACCTTATGGAGCATGTCCTGAATGTAATGGTTTGGGAACAAAAGAGTTTTTTTCTGATGAACCATGCGAAAAATGTAAAGGAGCTAGACTTCGTGAGGAAGCTTTGCATATATTTATTGGTGGCCAAAGTATTGTAGATTACACTGCAAAATCTATCACTGATGCTAAAAAATTCCTTGAGGAAATTAAATTCACCGAACTTGAACAGGAAATTTCAAAAGTTATTTTAAAAGAAATAGATTCTAGATTGGAATT
>JAPLZG010000128.1:6508-25849 GCA_026395155.1 Candidatus Tayloriibacteriota bacterium
ATTTATGATTAATGTCGGTATTGAATATCTCTCACTAAACAGAAGAGCAAATACTCTTTCAGGAGGTGAAGCACAAAGAATTCGCCTCGCATCACAGCTCGGCTCTGGGCTTGTCGGCGCTCTTTATGTTCTTGATGAGCCAACAATCGGTCTTCACCAAAAAGATAATGACAAATTGATAGGAACTCTTACAAAATTAAGAGATCTTGGTAATACAATTATTGTAGTTGAACATGATGAAGACACTATGTTTGCATCAGATTTTCTTGTTGATATTGGACCTGGAGCAGGTGTCCACGGTGGAGAAGTTGTAGTTTCTGGATATATGGATGAACTTTTAATGGCAAAAGACAACAAATCTGGTTCTATTACACTTGATTATCTTCGAGGAGACAGGGTGATTGAGTTGCCAGAAAAAAGAAGAGATCAAGATAAAGGAAAATTAAAAATAAGAGGTGGAAAAATATTTAATATAAAAAATATGAATATTGATTTACCACTTGGAAAATTTGTTTGTGTTACAGGAGTTTCTGGTTCTGGAAAATCATCTTTTGTATACGAAATATTATACAAAAATCTACAAGGACGCCTTGAGAGAAAATATCGCACAAATGAATCTCACAATTGTGAATCATTTAGTGGTTCAGAATATGTAGGGAGAACAATTATGATTGATCAGTCACCGATAGGGAGAACACCACGTTCAAATCCTGCAACATACACTGGCTCATGGACTTTCATTCGAGATATGTTTGCAACAACAGTAATGGCTAAAGAAAGGGGATGGCAAGCAAATAGATTTTCTTTCAATGTAAAAGGTGGAAGATGTGAAGCATGCCAAGGTAATGGAACAATAGAGGTTGAGATGCATTTCTTGCCGACTGTTTATGTACCTTGTGATATTTGTCGTGGAAAAAGATTTACAAAAGAAACCTTAGAAGTAAAATTTAAAGGTAAAAATGTCCATCAAGTCCTTGAAATGACGGCTGAAGAAGCTTTAGAATTTTTTATTGATCTTCCAGCAATTTATGACAGATTAAAATGTCTAAATGATGTTGGACTTGGATATCTTAAACTTGGACAATCTGCGACAACACTTTCTGGTGGAGAAGCACAGAGAGTCAAAATAGCATCAGAACTTTATAGACCACATTTACATAAAACAATTTATTTTTTGGATGAGCCAACAATTGGACTTCATTATGAAGATGTAAAAAAATTAATTGAAATACTCCAAAAATTAGTTGATGCCGGAAATACAGTGGTGGTGATTGAACACAATATGGATTTAATAAAATCATCTGATTATATAATTGATATTGGTCCAGAGGGTGGAAATAAAGGTGGAGAAATAGTTGCAAAAGGAACACCCGAAGATATCGCAATGAATAAAAACTCCTATACAGGAAGTTATCTAAAAAAACATCTTAAAAAGTGAGAATATTGAATATTGAATACTTGCCCGACTGAAATTTATTCTGATAAAATTTTGCGGGTTGAATGTAGGAAACAAATATCCTCTCCGTTTGTCATTCCCGCGCAGGCGGGAATCCAGTTCTACTTTAATCTAAGAAAAAAACCGACCACTAAGAAAGAAGTCGGTTTTACATGATACAAAATTAACGAAAGAACAAACGATAGAATCCATAAAAACATAGAATCGAGACAAATAGAATTATTAAGAATCTCGGTGCGCAAGATCTGATATTTTCATTATTGCAAATTTTTACTTGAGCATGAGGCTCGAAGCAATTCTTTTTATCCTTATTTATCGATCTATTGTCCAAAATATAACCATTGACAATTAATATACAAACATAAAAAAAGAATAGGGCAAAGAGAAGAAGGACTATCCCAACACTTTTTTCAGCAAAAGCATAAAAAGCAAAACTCATTGGTTTCCCACTTTCTTTCTAATTGATTGATTTGATCTAAATAGTAGATTATATTAAGAATAATGAATAGTCAACCCAGTAGACAAACCGATTTAATTTTTCCAGATACACCTGGAGTTTATCTCTTTAAAAAAGGAGATAATATTTTGTATATCGGAAAAGCCACTTCACTAAAAGATAGGATTGAAAGTTACTTTTCTAAAGATATTATAAATACAAGAGGTCCACTTATAGTTGATATGGTATTTAAGGCAGATAAAATAGACTTCTTAATAACTGATTCTGTACTTGAAGCTTTAATTTTAGAATCAGAATTAATAAAAAAACATCAACCAAAATACAATACAAAAGAAAAGGATGATAAAAGTTATAATTATGTTGTTATCACAGATGAAGATTTCCCTCGTGTGTTGGTTGAAAGAAGTAAAAATATTGATTTCATAAATAAAAGGCTTTTGACTTTACACTTTGGACTTTCGACTTTTTATGGGCCCTTTACTAATGGAACTCAACTTAAAGAAGCTCTTAAAATTGTTCGCAAAATTTTTCCATTTCGTGATCGTTGCTCAGTTCTAACATCTAACATCTTAAATCTAAAATCTAATCCTAGACCTTGTTTCAACTATCAAATAGGTCTTTGCCCTGGTGTTTGTATTGGAAAAATATCAAAAAAAGAATATGCAAAAACAATTAGAAATATAAAATTATTTTTTGAAGGAAAGAAAACAATAATATTAAAAAATCTGGAAAAAGAAATGCATGCTTTTGCAAATATGCATGAATTTGAAAAAGCTGGTCAAATTAAAAAAACAATTTTTGCATTGAATCATATTCAAGATGTTTCTCTTAGAAAATTTTCAGCCAGAGGTGGATCCGCTAATAATGGTAAAACTATTTTAGGTAACAGTAAACCAAACGATATCGGAGCATTAAAAGAAATATTGGAACGTAGATTTAAACATCCAGAATGGACTTTTCCTCAAATAATAGTTGTTGACGGTGGAAAAGCCCAAATCAATATCGCAAAGAAGATTATTGATGATAAAATTGATAAACAGAAATTAAATATAAAAATTGTCTCTGTAGTTAAGAATAAACATCATAAACCTAGAGCAATCTTAGGTGATAGGGAATTATCTAAAGAGTTTTTAGACAGCATTCTACTCGCAAACAGTGAAGCTCATAGATTTGCTATCAAATATCATAAATCAAAAAGGAAAATAATATAAAATAAATACTATCATTGACAAAATTGATAATTAGATATAATATACTAAACAGGAATATTGTTCTTATAACAAGAGGGAGGCTGGTATGCCAAGGAAGATTAATTTTAATGAATCAAATGGTATCTTTTGGCCATTCATCATAGGTGTTGCTACTCTTATCTTGGCGATATCTATTTTGCATGGAATAAATAAGAAATGTAAGGAAGCATCTAGCACTTCGACCCAAAAAAGATAAGTCACGAATAATATTTAATGGAAACCGGATATGTCTATGACACGTCCGGTTTTTTTATTATTATTTTCGACTCTGTCTTTGCGAGCACCACAAGGGCACTTCCATTTTCTAATCACTTCGTTCAAGAAAATTAGGTCGAATGAAATGACGAAGCCCGTCCGAACGGATTCATCCGGGCGGGCAAACCATCTCTGGATTGCCACGTCGGAATACCTCATCGCAACGACACATAGATGAAACCTCCGTCAACCGAGCGTAGTATAGCAATCATTTTTTTACCTTTATTCTAATTTAAATGTTCTGTGTTATAATTATTTGATAAAATAAATTTACCCAATAAAATTTTTCCCAGATATCGCTTAGTGGTTTATTTTAGTTTCGCTGATTAATTCGAGTAAGTATCAAAACGGTCGTTTTATTAAAATTAAAATTTTATAGGGCACGTGCAAAGAATTAAAGTTGCAGTATTAAGAGGCGGTCCAAGCTCAGAATATGAAGTCTCTCTTAAGACTGGAAAAAATGTTATAGACAACTTGCCTGATAAATATATTCCGACTGATGTTTTTATTTCTAAAGATGGCTCTTGGCATATAGATGGTGTTCCAACTACTCCTTATAAAGTCTTTCAAAACGTAGATGTTGTATTTAACGCACTTCATGGAGAATATGGCGAAGATGGAAAAGTTCAACAGCTATTAGAAAAATTTAATGTTAAATACACTGGTTCAAAAACATTAGCATCTGCTTTGGGTATGAATAAAATATTGGCAAAAGAAATTTTTATAAAAGCAGGAATTAAAACACCTATATATAAAGTATTTACTAAAAAAGAAAATATAAAATATGAAGCTCTAAGTATATTCAAAAGTTTCCCGATACCAGCAATAGTTAAACCAAATGGAAGCGGTTCATCTATGGGGGTATCTATAATTAAAAAATTAGATGATGTTGTCCCGTCGATAGAAGAAGCCTTTAAATATTCTGATACTGTAATAATGGAAGAATTTATAGAAGGAAAAGAAGCCACTTGTGGTGTTATAGAAAAATTTAGAGGAAATGAAATTTATCCATTGTTGCCAGTAGAAATTACTCATCCTAAAGAGTTCAAATTTTTTAATTTTGAAGCTAAATATTCTGGTAAATCAAAAGAAATTTGTCCGGGGAATTTTTCAAAAAGTGAAAATGAGATTATTCAAAAGACGGCAGTTGAAGCTCATAGAGTTTTAAATCTAAAACATTATTCAAGGTCAGATTTTATTGTAAGCCCGAAGCGCGGAATATATATTCTTGAAGTAAATACATTACCTGGTCTCACAAAAGAATCACTTTTACCAAAATCACTAAAAGCTATCGGATGTGAAATGTCTGAATTTTTAGATCATATTTTAACTTTGGCTATAGAGGGGAAGTAGAAATAATAAAAATACTTTGAAATAATATTATTAATATGTTATATTCTTTCTTGTATTAAGGGCCCGTAGCTCATCTGGTAGAGCGCCTCATTTGCAATGAGGATGTGGCAGGTTCGACCCCTGTCGGGTCCACAAGAAAAATTAACCGCTTATGGAAGGCGGTTTTTTTCTTGTGGACCCGAAGCGAGCAAAAGTATTTGCTCGCGTCAGGGGTCGACATTCCCATCTTCCCGTTCTTATTTTTAAAATCTACTGGGAGCTGATTTTCAAAAACCAATCTATATCTTGCATTTTTAATTTAAAAGAGTATTTTATATATATAAGAACAAAATCAAAAAAAAGGAGACTTCATGTCTGCGAGAAAACCGAGGCCGATCGCATTATCTACGGAGATAATTGGAGAACTTGAGAAAGAATCTCTCACACGACTTCGTGGTCCTTACGATTGTGGATATAGTGACGCTATCGATGATGCAGTTCGAATCGTTCGCAGTGTCCGTCTAAAGCGTGGATTAAGAATGCGTTGAGTATTTATCTCCACACTCTAAAACAAGTCGCCCCCAAGCTTGAAGGTTTGGGGGTTTCTTTTTATCTTATCCAATTCATTCGCCAAAAATGGCGAATGAATTGTGAATTTGTATTTTTGCTCCCCATCTTTCACAACCACTTTTTTCTCCTCCTCTTTGTCCCCTGTGGCCCTATAGTATAAGTATAAGTATAAGTATGAGTATGAAGATGGAAATGGATTGCCACGTCGGAATACCTCCTCGGTTGACCCCATAAAGAGAATATAGAATATAGAATATTGAATAGGATAATGAGAACTAACAAATAGTGGGGGATGGATTGCTTCGTCACTTCGTTCCTCGCAATGACGGAGTAGATGAATTCCACTCTCGACCTAATTTTCTTGAGCAAAGCGTGAGTTTGGGGTGGGTTGAATTTGGGATGGGACCCAAATTCAAAGACGGACTGAACGAAAGTGAAGGAGTCGGGGTCGGCATAAATTTTCAGCAGAAAATTATATGTGACCAAAACGCAAGACTCATTGAGAGCTTTTGTGAACGAAGTGAAACAAAAGATCCAATGAGTGGACAGATCTCGTAAAGATTAGAAAATGGAAGTACTCTTGTGGTACAACGGGATGACAGAAAGGTGAGTTATGGTATTATTGTACATAATATGATTCGTGAGAAATGTAAACAAATGACAAAAAGTTTCCTTATGCTTTTTGAAAAATATAGTAGATTTTTATCATCTTTAGGTCTTATTGCTGGTCTTATAATAACTCCACTTACTTTAACAAGAATAGACAATATTACTGACAATCTTTGGATAATAATACAATTATTTTTAGCTATTTTGGGTATTACTCTTTTAAATTATTTAAATAATAAAGTCAAAACTGGAAAAATTAATAAGGTATATGACAATGATATAAATTTCTGGCTTACTCTTATTATTCAGTTTGCATTTGGTAATCTTTTTAGTACATACATAGTCTTTTATTTTAGAAGTTCAACTATTTTTTTAAGCTGGCCTTTTATTTTAATAATTGCATTTTTACTTATTGGTAATGAAATTTGGGTAAGACGATACTCGAGACTGACATTACAGATAACAACTCTGTTTTTGTCTATTTATATGTTTTTTATTTTCTCTTTACCTATAATTTTAAACAAAATAGGTGATGATGTTTTTATTTATAGTGGATTATTAAGTTTATTGTTTATTATTGTTTTTATATTTGTTCTAAGAATAATAACTAGAGAATCTTTTACAACAAACAAAATCCCAATGATTTCTAGCTTGATTGGTTCATTTATTATAATGAATGGAATGTATTTCTTAAATATTATTCCACCGATTCCTCTTTCTTTGAAAGATGCTGGGGTTTATCATTCTATTTATAAAGAAAATGAAAATTATATTTTAAATGGGGAAGAAAAAAGTTGGAAAGATTATTTTAAAATTTATGAAGTATATAATAGAGTTGGAAATGAACCAGTGTATGTCTTTAGCTCAATTTTCTCTCCAACAAAATTTAATACGGAAATAATACATGAATGGCAATACTATAATGAAAATGAAAGAAAATGGGTAACTTCGGGAAGGATAAATTTATCAATAATAGGTGGCAGAGATGGAGGATTTAGGACATATTCTATGAAGACAAATGTATTTTCAGGGTTATGGAGGGTGAATATACTGACTTTAAAGAATAAAGTGGTGGGGAGGGTGAATTTTGAAGTGCGATGAAATATGTTCTATTTGTTATAGATGTTCTAGTTGTTGTAATTGAAATGAAATAATAAAGAAACTGGATTTCAGCCTACGCTGGGATGACAAAGAAGAGTTAAAAAAGATGGATTGCCACGAATGGTTACATTCTCGGTTGACAGAGATGTGGCCCTTTAAGGTCTGTCCTTTTTACAGATTTAAAGACAGACCTTTTCCCGCCACTGGATTCCCGTCTACACGGGAATGACCCCCGTAAAGAGAATATAGAATGTTGAATATAGAATTTTGAATCTTTTCAACCACCCCGGCTGAAGACAGCCACCCCTCCTTAATAAGGCGGGGATTTAAAAGTTATAAACAGTTGATCTCTTTACTTTTATTTAGATTAAGGTATACTGTCTTCAGCTTTAAATAAGAATGAGTTTTGGGCGTAAAGCGCCGAAATAGCAAGTAAGTTAAGTTGCATAAAATCTTGCTTAGAAAAATAAGATAAATTCAAAGAAAATTTAAGAGGCCTTGTATCTAGGGTTGTCTTTTTTGTGTATTAGAATTTAGTATCGTACTTATTGGTGAGCGATGTCCGAATACCTCGTCATCGAGGTTGAGGACACGCGTTGTGTTTAGAATGGTCGGTGGACCATTCCTATTCCAAAAAAACAACCAAGGTATTATGTGTCTAATACCTCGCGAGCTTTGCTCGGAGGATTTGACACACAATTTGTTTTATTTTTTTGAACATGATTTTCTGCTATTAATTCTGCTCTATTTTTAATAGAAAAGTTTGATAAAAAAGAATTAGTTTATTAATCAAGAGTTAAGTAAATAATTTATCCGACCCCAGTGAAATATCCGTCTACAACGGATATAAGCTCAGAAGCTTTTATTTCACAGGGTGATGATTTTTTAATCACTTCGCTCTTAAAAAATCAATCATGAAAAGACCAGCAAATGTTTTGACAGAAGGTGTGTATGGAGGAAAGCTTGAAAAAAAATATTTCAATAAATTCAAGAAAACTCTCATAAATACACCAAACCTTGTAAACCACCAAACAAAATCATACCAGTGGTTTTTGAAGGAAGGTATTGCGGAAGTATTTAAGGAATTTTCACCTATCAAGGACTATGCAGATAAAAAGTTTGAATTATCTTTTGGAGATTTTCAAATTGTTATGCCTAAACATGACGAATTTCATTCAAAAGAAAAAAAGATTTCTTATGATGGACAGCTTAAAGCTCAAATAAAATTAAAAAACAAAACATTTGGTTCTGTTAAAGAACAGGAAATTTTCCTTACCGATTTGCCACTCATGACAGATCATGGAACTTTCATTATTAATGGTATTGAAAGAGTTATCGTGCCTCAGCTTGCAAGATCATTCGGAATTTTCTTTACACTAAATGATGCTAAAGGAAAAAATCAATTTGGAGCAAAGGTTATTCCAGCAAGAGGTGCTTGGATAGAAATAGAATCAGAATCTGATGGTGCGATTTATGTAAAAATTGATAAAAAGAGAAAATTTGCGATTTCTTCTCTTTTGAGAGTACTTGGAGTAAAAACAGACAAAGATATTTTAGAGTTATTTAAAGGTGATGAAAATGCACTTAAAGCCATAGAAACAAGTATTATAAAAGATCACGCAAAGACACAAGATGAATCTTTCCTAGAAATCTATAAGAGATTGAGAGATGGAGACTTGGCTTCTATTGATAACGCAAAAGATTATATAAATTCAATTTTTAGTGCGGATAGATATGATATTTCAAAAGTTGGAAGATTTAAATTTAACAAGAGATTTGGTTTTCCAATGGATGAAAAAACTTTAGAGAAGAAAAATATTACTGTAGATGATTTGGTTGCTTCAATAAAAAACATAGTTAAATTAAATAATGATCCAGATGCAGTTGAAGATGATATAGATCACCTTGGATCAAGAAGAGTTCGTTTCGTTGGTGAGCTTCTTCAAGCAAAATTTAGAGTCGGTATGGCTCAAATGAAGAGAAATATTCAAGACAGAATGTCTACTATTGAACCTGATATTTCAATGCCAGTACAGTTTATTTCTGCAAGACCACTTCAAGCAAGAATAAAAGAATTTTTCACTACTGGTCAGCTTTCTCAGTTTATGCAACAGACAAACATTCTTGAAGAAATTGAACATTTAAGAACACTTTCAGCACTTGGGCCCGGAGGTCTTACAAGAGAAAGAGCAGGTTTTGAAGTTCGTGACGTTCACCCATCTCACTATGGAAGAGTTTGTCCTATTCACACACCTGAAGGTCAAAACATCGGTCTTATTTTAAGGCTCTCAACATATGCAAGAGTTAATGATTTTGGAATGATTGAAACTCCATATGCAAAAGTTAAAAATGGTGTTGTTACAAATGAAGTAAAATATTTTAATGCACTTGAAGAGGAAAACTTTAAAATTGCTCACGGTGCCACAAAATACAATGAAGCTGGAAAAATTGAAGAAGATGAAGTTGAAGTTCGCGTAAATGGAATTCCAACTCTTGTTAAAAGCGGAGAAGTTGATTATATAGATGTTTCTGCAAATCAAGCTTTTTCTATTGCAACCTCTATGATTCCATTCCTAGAACATGATGATGCAAACAGAGCATTGATGGGATCAAACATGCAAAAACAAGCAGTTCCTTGTGTTGTTCCTGAAGCTCCGCTTGTTTCTACTGGTATTGAAGATGAAGCCGCAAGATATACAGGAAGAGTTATTTTTTCTGAAGAAGATGGAGTTGTTAGTGCTGTAGATGCTTCAAGAGTTGTTGTTAAGGGTACAAAAAGTGGAAAAGAAAAAGAACACAGACTCGTTGCTTTCTCAAGAACAAACGGATTTACACCTTTCCACCAAAGACCATCTGTTGATTTGGGTCAAAAAGTTAAAAAGGGAGATTTACTAGCTGATACTTCATCATCTGTAAATGGACAAATGTCTATCGGTCAAAATGCTTTGGTTGCGTTTATGACATGGTCTGGATCAAACTATGAAGATGCTATTATTCTTTCTGAAAGACTTGTAAAAAATAGTAAATTTTCATCTATTCACTTAGAAGAATTTGTTGTAAATGTCCGTGATACAAAACTCGGGCCAGAAATAACAACACATGATATTCCAAACGTGGGTGAATCAAAATTAAAAAATCTAGACGAAGATGGTATTGTCAGAGTTGGTGCTGAAGTTATGCCAGGAGATATTCTTGTTGGTAAGATTACTCCAAAAGGTGAAACTCAACTTACTCCTGAAGAAAGACTTTTGAGATCAATTTTCGGTGAAAAAGCTAGAGATGTTAAAGATACATCAAAGAGACTTGAAAGCGGAAAAAGAGGAAGAGTTATTTCTATAAAAATCTTTTCAAGAGAAAATGGTGACAAACTCGAATCAGGAATTATAAAAAGAATTCATGTTGAGGTTGCACAGTTAAGAAATATTTCTGTTGGAGACAAGCTTGCTGGAAGACACGGAAACAAAGGTGTTATCTCAAAGATATTGCCAGTAGAAGATATGCCATATATGGAAGATGGTACTCCTGTTGATCTTATTTTGACACCACTTGGTGTTCCTTCTCGTATGAACCTTGGACAGATTTTGGAAGTTCACCTTGGACTTGCTGCAAACACTCTCAATTATCAAGCGGTTGTTCCACCTTTTATGTCAGCAACTGATAAAGAAATAAAAGAAGAACTTAAAAAAGCTGGATATAAAGAAAGCGGTAAGATGAAATTATTTGATGGAAGAAATGGTCAATGTTTTGAGCAAGATATTTCTGTTGGTTATATGTATATCTTGAAACTGCACCATGAAGTTGAAGACAAGATACACATGAGATCTATTGGGCCATACTCAATGATAACTCAACAGCCTTTGGGAGGAAGAGCACAAGGAGGAGGACAGAGATTTGGAGAAATGGAGGTCTGGGCACTGCTTGGATATGGTGCTGCTTACACATTAAGAGAAATGCTTACAATTAAATCAGATGATATCGTAGGAAGATCATCAGCATTCGATTCTATTGTGAAAGGAGAAAGAATTAAACAACCAAATCTTCCTGCTTCATTTAACGTTTTGCTTAATAGCTTGAGAGGATTGTCACTCAACGTCGAACTCAAGAATGAGAAATTAGAAGATGATAATTAAATATACCAATATACGAATTATACAAATGATACGAATGAATACGAATACAAAAATCATTCAAAAATTAGTATCTTAAATAAAATATTATGATTAAAACAAAACAATCATCGGATCAAAATTTCAACATAGTCTCGATCAACGTTGCATCACCTGAAGCTATCGAAAAGTGGTCTTTTGGAGAAATTACAAAACCAGAAACTATCAATTATAGAACTCAAAGATCAGAAAGAGGTGGTCTTTTTGATGAAAAAATATTCGGTACAGATAAGGATTATGAATGTTATTGCGGAAAATATAAAGGTATCAGATATAAAGGAATTGTTTGTGAAAAATGTGGAGTTGAAATTACAAGATCAATAGTTAGAAGAGAAAGAATGGGTCATATTGAGCTATCAACGCCAGTTTCTCATATTTGGTTTTTGAGAGGAACTCCTTCAAGACTCGGTATGATTATGGGAATGACAGTTTCTGATCTTGAAAAAGTCATTTATTTTGCTGGTTATATAATCATTAAAGTTACAGAATCAGAAAAAGATAGAATTCTAAAAGAAATTGATAATGAATTCAAAAACAAAGTAAAAAATGTAGCTGATGAAAAAACAAAAGAAGCTTTGAAAGAAATGGCTCTCAATGCCAAAAAAGAAGTTGAAAGTATTCAAGAAGGAAAAGTTCTTGATGAGGTAATGTTCCATAAATATTCTATGAAATACGGTGCTGCTTTCGAAGCTGGTATCGGAGGAGAAGTTATTTATGAAATATTAAAAAAGCTAAATCTAAATGACATTGTTAAAAAACTTGAAATTAATTTAGAAAAAGCAAACGCGATAGACAGCGAAAAAATAAATAAAAGAATTAGTTTGTTAAAATCTATGATTGCATCTGGTTCAAGACCAGAGTGGATGTTCCTTACAAAAATTCCAGTTATTCCACCTGCACTTAGACCGATGGTTCCACTTGATGGAGGAAGATTTGCAACATCAGATGTAAACGATCTTTACAGAAGAGTTATAAATAGAAACAACAGACTTTTGAAGTTGAAGGAAATTACTGCTCCAGATGTTATCCTAAGAAATGAAAAAAGAATTTTACAAGAAGCTGTAGATGCTCTTATTGATAATTCAATCAGACATGGAAATTCTCTTTTCTCAGCAATGGGAAGCGCGGCACAAAAAAGACCTCTAAAATCTCTTGCAGACAATTTGAAAGGAAAAAGAGGATTGTTTAGATCAAACCTTCTTGGTAAACGTGTGGATTATTCTGGAAGATCAGTTATTGTTGTTGGACCAGAGCTTCACCTCGATCAATGCGGTCTGCCAAAACATATGGCGCTCGAACTTTTTAGACCATTCATAATTTCACAACTTTTGAAAAAAGAATTGGCCTTTAATATTCGTGGAGCTGGAAAACTTATTGATGAAGGTGCCCCAGAAGTTTGGTCAATTCTTGAAGATGTTATCAAAGATAAATATGTTCTATTAAACAGAGCTCCTACTCTTCACAGACTTGGTATTCAAGCTTTTAGACCAATACTTATGTTGTTATTGGATGACAAAAATTATTCCTGGCGAAAAAGGTGAGGGAAAATATTTCGAAAGACCAAATGCTGCTATTACTGCATACGACCTTGGTATTGTCGGGTTTAGAACAAAAATTCATGTTCTTCCAACAGAAAAAGAAAAATACAAACAATTTGAAGGAAAACTTTTTGAAACAACTGTAGGAAGACTTCTATTCAATAGTGTTCTCCCAAGCAATTATGCTTTTGTTAATAAAGAAATCGAGAAAAAACAAATGGCAAAGATTATTGATGATCTTATTATTGAACATGGTCCAAATAAAATTGCTCCTATTATGGACAAGATTAAAAACTTTGGATTTAAGTATGCTACATATTCTGGTGTAACTTGGGGTATAGATGATATTCAAATTCCAAAAGAAAAGGGTGCGATTGTTAAAGTTGCAAAAGCAAAATCATTAGAAGCCCACGATCAATTTAATGAAGGATTAATTACTGATGAAGAAAGAGTGAGAAAAAATGTTGAAATATGGCAAGGTGCAAAAGGTGAGCTTGAAAAACTTATTCCTGGAGCTCTTGATCCAAATGGTTCAGTTTTTGATATGTGGAAATCTGGTGCCAGAGGTTCTCTTGGATCACTTACACAGATGGCAGGTATGAAAGGTTTGATTCAAAACACAATGGGTGAAACTATTGAGTTCCCAGTTATTAGCTCAACAAAAGAAGGACTAACTCCGATCGAATACTTTATTACTACACACGGATCAAGAAAAGGTCTTACAGATACTGCGCTTAACACTGCAAAAGCTGGATATCTTACAAGAAGATTGTTTGATGTTGCACAAGATATAATCATTACAGAAGTAGATTGTGGAACAAAAGGAGGAATAACAATTAACAAATCATCAGGAATGGAAACTGGTTCTTCTGTAGCAAAAAATATCAGAGGAAGAGTTCTTGCCGATGATGTTGTGTTAGCAGATGGAACAGTAATGTATAAAAAAGGTTCACTTCTTACAAAAGATGATGCACAAAAAATAGATCAAGCTGGTGTAGAAAAAATTATTGTTAGATCACCACTTACTTGTAAAACACTTCATGGTATTTGTTCAAAATGTTACGGTATGGATCTTGGAAGAGCTGAACTTATTGATGTTGGTGAAGCTGTCGGAACTGTTGCTGCACAAGCTATCGGAGAACCTGGAACTCAGCTTACAATGAGAACTTTCCACTCTGGAGGAACCGCTTCTGTTGGTGGAGATATTACTTCCGGTTTGCCTAGAGTTGAAGAAATTTTTGAAAAAAGAAGACCAAAAAATCCAGCTGTTATTGCTACAGTTTCTGGTCATGTAACTTCAGTAAAAGATTTCGGTAAAGAGAAAATAATTACAGTTATTCCTGATATTGAAGATAAAGCAAAAGGTAAAAAAGCAAAAGCTGGTGAAGTTGAATATGTATTCAATCCAAAAAGAGTTCCTTTTGTTAAAATGGGAGATAGAATTACAAAAGGTCAACTAATTACAGATGGTTCTGCTGATATTGATGAAATATTCAAATACGCCGGAAGAGAAAAGGCGATGGAATATATTATTTCTGAAGTTAGCAAACCTTATGAACTTCAAGGAGAAGCTGTTGCAAGAAAACATATTGAAATTATTGTTAAACAGATGTTTTCAAAAAAAGTTGTTTCTGTTCCGGGAAGTTCAGATTACTGTGTAGGAGATATTATTGATGAACTTGATTTGGAAGTTGAAAATGAAGAAATAAATAAAAATAAAGGTATAGAAATCGAAGCAAATCTAGATGTTATGGGTATTACAGAATCATCACTTTCAAGAAGAAGCTTCCTTTCAGCTGCATCATTCCAACACACAGTTAGAATTCTTATCAATGCTGCGATAAAAGGAACAAAAGATACTCTCGCTGGTCTAAAAGAAAATGTCATTATCGGTAGAATAATTCCTGCAGGTACTGGCTTTGAAGGAAGTAAGAAATATGAAATAATAAAGGAAGTTCAAGATCAGTTTGCGGATGCAGAATACGAGAATTAAATATACCAATATACGAATTATACTAATGATACGAATGGCTACGAATAAATTCATTAGAAAAGTCAGAGTGGCGGGAAAAGGTCTGTCCTTAAATCCGTAAAAAGGACAGACCTTAAAGAGCCACATTCTGTTCCGTCTTTGCTAGGAATCTGTGACGAAGCAAACCATCACATCTGTCCTTCTGTTCTCACTTCTGTCATTCCGGCGAAGGCCGGAATCCATCTTCCTCCTCAGTTACCTAAAATTTGTTTATAATCACAAACAAGAAACAAATGAAAAATAAAATTGTAATTATAACTGGTGGTTCTAGTGGCATCGGTGCTACTACTGCTTTAATGTTTGCAAAACAGGGCGCAAATATTATATTTACTTACAAGGAAAATAAAAAAGGAGCAGAAGAAATAAAAAACAAGATAAAAGACTTTGGGGTGAAAGTTTTGGCCACTCAAGCTGATTTAACTATCGAAAGTGAAGCAAAAAGAGTGATAAATGAAACAATAAGAGAATTTGGACATATAGATATCTTAGTTAATAATGCTGGACGATACATAGATGGCGATGAGTGGAACGGCTCATCTGAGATATGGATAAAATCGCTACAACAAAATCTGGTTTCTGTAATGAGTGTATCCAAATATGCAATCGAAATATTTCAGAAACAAAAATCTGGAGTCATGATCAATATTTCATCTAGATATTCTAAAGATGGTCAATTTGATTCAATTTCTTATGCAGCAGCAAAGGCTGGGGTAGCAAATATCACCCAAGCTTATGCAAAATTACTTTCACCATTTGGCAGAGCAAATTCAGTTTCTCCATCGGCAACAAAAGTAGGTTATTGGTTAACTGCACCAAAAGAAGAATTGGAAAAAAAAGAAAATAGATTAATTGAACCAGAGAAAGTTGCTGAACAAATTTTAGCTTTAGCGTCTGATAATTGTACAATCAATGGGCAAAATATTTTTGTTGATTTTAATTCTAATTTAATAAAATAATGTCCACATCCGTAGAACAAATAAAAGAAAGGTTGAGTATTGAAGATGTTATCGGTTCTTACATTAAATTGGAAAGAGCCGGCAACAGCCTCAAAGCTAGGTGCCCATTTCATAATGAAAAGACGCCGTCTTTTTTCGTTTCTCCTGATAGAGGCGGATATTATTGTTTTGGTTGCGGAGTTAAAGGTGACGTATTTACTTTCGTTCAAGAGTTTGAAGGAATCGATTTTGTTGGTGCATTGAAAATTCTTGCAGACAGAGCAGGAGTTCAGCTTGAAAAAATTTCACCAAAAGTCGCTGATAAAAAAGAAAGATTATATTATCTTTTGGAAATTGCTACGGATTTTCTACAGAAGAATCTTGAAAATGAAGAGGTTCCGCTTGACTATCTTAAAAAAAGAGGACTTACAGAAAAAACAATTAAAGATTGGAGAATTGGATATGTTCGCAATGAATGGCGCACAATTTATGATCATTTGAAGTCAAAAGGTTTTCTTGATGAAGAAATGGAGCGTGCGGGAATGATAAAAACCGAGGGTCAAAATACTTATGACAGATTTCGTGGAAGAATAATGTTTCCACTTTTTGACAGTGCTGGAAGAATTATCGCATTTTCTGGAAGAATAATGCCTGCATTTGATGACGGAAAAGCTGGAAAATATTTGAACAGTCCACAAACAGAAATCTTTGATAAATCAAAAACACTTTACGGATTTGATAGAGCTAAACTTTCCATTCGTAAATTAGATTTCTCAGTTCTAGTCGAAGGTCAAATGGATATAATCATGTCGCATCAAGCAGGTTTTACAAATACGGTTGCATCTTCTGGTACTGCACTTACAGCAGAACATTTAAAACTTCTCAAAAGAATTTCAAATAGAATAATAATGTCCTTTGATTCTGATAATGCTGGTGCAAAAGCAGCTGAAAGAGGTTGGGCGCTTGCGCTCGCTTCTGGTATGGAAGTCAAAGTTGCGGCAATTCCAAAAGGATATGATCCCGCTGATTTAATTTTGAAAAGCCTGCCCGGAAGTAATCAGACGGGTAAAGAAGAATTTAAAGAAGTTTTAAAAAATGCAGTTCATATTATTGATTTCCTTTTGGAAAGAGTTTATCAAGAAAATACCGATGAAAGGAAAATTGGTATTGCTATAAAAAATAAAGTTTTGCCGTATCTTTCACTTATAGATAGTAATATAGAAAAATCACATTATGTTTCAAAGATTAGTGGGAGAACAGGAATTAAAGAAGAAGCAATATGGGATGATTTAAAAAAAGTTAAGTTAGACGAAGATTATGTCTCCCGTTCGACAAGCTCAGGGCAAGCAAAAGAAGAAAGTGTGGAGAAGACGGTCGATGTACTCCCAAAAGGTTCAGCAGAAAGAAGTTTAGCATCGATTATAGCTTTAGAAGAAAGTAGAAAGGCAAAAGTTTTAGATCCCTCACTCGTAAGAGAAAAAGTTAAAAATATTCTTAAAACTGATGAATATGACTTACTTGATGAAAATATTAAGAAGATGTCGGGTGAGCTTGCTTTTGAGGCAGAAAGTTATTACGGGGATTTAGATGAAGTAAAATTTAATAAAGAATTAGATTATATCCTGCTAAATTTGCAGGAAGATATATTTAAAAAAGAATTGGCCGATCTCATGCTCGAATTAAAAAAAGCAGAGAGTGCCAAAGAAAATGACAGAGCAATTTCAATACTACAAAGATGTAATGAAATATCAAAAAAATTACATCAAATAAAGACAGACAGAAATAAAATTAAGTTATAAAGAGTATATTATAGTTAGTCAGAAGGTTGAGTGACAATGATATCTAACCCCAGAGAAATGTCCGCCTTTTTCCACCGACAAGAGGAAAAAGGCGGAGAAAAGCTAGGAAGCTTTTATTTCACGGGGTGATGATTTTCAAACTCGCTTCGCTCATAAGAAAATCAATCATGAAAAAAAACAAAAAAATAAAGAAAATTAAGGCAAAAGTTATCAAGAAAAAGATAGTTAATAAATTAAAGAAAAAGGTTGTTAAAAAGACATCAAAAATTGTGATACCAAAAGTATCCACAAAAAGAAAACTTTTAAATGACAAGGCGGGAAAACTCATCACAAAAGGAAGAGAACGGGGTTTTGTTACATATGATGAGATTATGAAAGAATTTCCTAGAATTGAGGACGATATTATTTTTCTTGATGATCTTTATAATAAATTTCTTGTTGCAGGGATTGATGTACTTGAAGGTGGTGGTATGCTTGAGGTTAATGATGAGCAAATTAAAAAATATGCTTATTCAGGAAGATCTTCAGATGCAAACTATGATTCAATTCAGATCTATTTAAAAGAAATTGGACAATATCCTCTTATAAGTGCATCAATGGAAAAAGAACTTGCTAGAAAAATTTTAGCAGGTGATTTGGAAGCAAAAAATCTCCTCGCAAAAGCAAACCTTAGACTTGTTGTTTCTATCGCGAAAAAATATGTAGGAAGAAGTGCCGACCTTACACTATTAGACTTAATTCAAGAAGGAAACCTTGGTCTTTTTAAAGCTGTTGATAAATTTGATTGGACAAAAGGGTATAAATTTTCAACCTATGCAACTTGGTGGATAAGACAAGCGATTACAAGAGCTCTTGCAGATCAATCAAGAACAATTCGTGTCCCTGTGCATATGGTGGAAACAATCGCAAAATACAAACAAGTTTACAGAAGACTTTCTCAGGATTTGGGTAGGGAACCATTACCAGATGAGATTGCAACAGAAATGGGTCTTGAAGTTGAAAAAGTTTATATGATTGAAAAAATCGATCAAGATACTGTTTCTCTTGAAGCACCTGTTGGTGATGATAGTGATGATGGTAAATCAACACTCGGAGATTTTGTTGCTGATGATAAAATACTTTCTCCAGATCAAGAATCTTCACGTAGAATTCTTTCAGATCAAGTTAAAGAGATTCTTTGTGATCTTTCACTTAAAGAAAGAAAAATTCTTGAAATGAGACATGGTTTGAATGATGGTATCACTCACACACTTGAAGAAGTTGGAAAAGAGTTCGGAGTTACTCGTGAAAGAATTCGTCAAATTGAAGCGAAAGCTCATGAGAAAATAAGACAACATGAAAAGATAAATAGATTGCAGAATTACTAATTTTTATCAGGTGCTTGCTATTTAATCCAAAATAGTGCATAATAGAAGTATCAGTTTAATAAAGAAAACAACTTAATACCAATTCGCCAGAGGCGATTGGCAAATGTCTCGCGAATATAAAAGTTCAACAGTCAAATAATAATATGGGAGATTATAATAGAGGAGGAGATAGAGGAGGTTTTAGAGATAGCCGTGGTGGTGGATCAAGATTTGGAGGTGGAAGAAGTGGTGGAGGTTTTGGTGGTAACCGTGGTTGTGGATCAAGATTTGGTGATAGAGAAGTCGTAATGCACGATGCTGTTTGTGATGACTGTAAAAAAGATTGTCAGATCCCTTTTAAACCAAGTAGCGACAAACCAGTCTATTGTAAAGATTGTTTTAATAAAAGAGGAGGTCCAGCAGGAAGAGGTTCTGATTCTGCTCCAAGAAGAGATTTCAACGCAAGACCACAAAATGATTTTAACTCAGCTCCAG
>JAPLZG010000061.1 GCA_026395155.1 Candidatus Tayloriibacteriota bacterium
AAACCATCCTTAAACCAACAGAAATTATTTGCCCACCAGCGCTTCGTCCAGCAGCGATTATTCTCATCGCAATGCTTGGGGCAAAAGGAAAATCAATTTTAAGAAATGTTTACAGTATAAACAGAGGTTATGAAGAAATAGCAAAAAGATTAAATTCTATTGGAGCTAAAATAAAGGTTATCTCACAGAGCCTTTAAAAAACACTAATATAAATTTTTGAATTGTCATTCCCACCCGCCTGAATGTAGTCAGCAAGTGCAGACAGGAATCCATTTAAGAAACACCATATACAGTATACAAATGGTATTTTTTATTTACTCTATAAACTTTCAACTTTTTACTTTAAACTATTTTATTATCTCCTTGAAAAAAAGTCATAATTCTGTCATTATTCACCCTATAAATTTCTTACTGACACATTATGCAATAATTCGAGTGCTAAAAGGTAAGAAAAATGTTAAATTATACATAGATCTTGTGAAGAACATGCAGGTAAAATAGCATTGCATAATGCAAAAAGTTATTTTATAAATATGCTGTTAGTAAATACACAGTAAGTTATTAAAATAAGTCGTTAATAACTTTTTATCAGTAAGAGCTTTATTGGGTAAATGAGAGTCATAGAAGTAATACCAATTTCTCGTGGAATATCAAAAGAAACACTTTCGTATTTTACCGGAAGCGATGTTTCAGTTGGCTCAATAGTTAAAGTCCCCTTAAGAAAAAGAACAGTCCCCGCCCTTATTATTTCTTCTAAAGAAGTAGATGAATCAAAATCAGAAATAAAAAATTATTCATATCAACTTAAAAAAATTGAAAAAGTAAAAGCATTTAATTTATTAAAAAAGGAGTTTGTCGAGAGTTCAAGCAAAATGGCAGATTATTATGCTGGTCCAACTGGGTCAGTATTAAGTTCCATTATTCCAAAAGTCTTTATAGAAAATGCAGATAAATTTTCATCTCTCAGTGAATCAATTGTTGCGGAAAAAATAGAAAGTGTTTTACCAATTCAAGAGAAATTTGTCTTACAGTCGAGTGACGAAGATAGATATACACATTATAAAAGCATAATAAGAGAAGAATTTGCACGTGGTTCGTCTGTTTTCTTTTGTCTTCCAACAATCCAAGATATTAAAAAAGCGGTAGAAAAATTACAAAAAGGAATAGAATCTTATACTTTTATACTTCACAGTGGACTTTCTAAAAAAGAAATAATAGATACGATAAATAAAATTTCTATTGAGAATCACCCTCTCCTTATCATTGCTACAGGTGGTTTTTTATCAATACCTCAAAAAAAGATAGGAACAATAATACTAGATAAAGAAAATTCAAGATCATACAAAACGCAAGTTAAACCTTACATTGATATAAGAAAATTTGCTGAAATATTTGCCGAAAAAATAAAAGCCAAAATAATTTTTGGAGATCTCTTACTTAGAGCTGAAACTATTTGGAGATATAAAAATGCCGAGCTCGTAGAAATAGCCCCCCTCAAGTTTCGTTCACTAACAACATCATCTCAAGAAATAATTGATATGAAATTCAAAAAAGAAGATTTAATTAATGAACAAAATCCTAAACAAGAAATTAAAAAAGAATTTAAAATACTCAGTAAAGAACTTGAAGAAAAAATAAAAGAAAATTTTGAAAACAATGAGCATATGTTCATCTTCACAACAAGAAGAGGGTTTTCTCCTTCAACTGTTTGTGCGGATTGTAGCAATATAGTTAAATGTAATAACTGTGGTGCTCATACTGTGCTTCACAAATCACCTGCAGAAAATTTCTTCCTATGTCATAAATGTGGTGAAAGAAGAAGTGCATTAGAAAAATGTGCAAATTGCGGAGGATGGAGACTGTCAACGATTGGTATTGGTGCCGAATTTGTTGAAGAAAAAATAAAAGAGCTCTTTCCAAATGGAAAAGTATTTAGAATAGATTCTGATATAACTCCGACACATAAAAAAGCACAACAAGTTGCTGAAAAGTTTTACAATTCTCCACAAAGTATTTTAGTAGGAACAGAAATGGCACTTCTATATTTATCAGATAAAGTAGAAAATTCAGCAGTGGTATCAATGGATTCATTCTTTTCTATTCCAGACTTCAGAATAAATGAGCGGGTTTTAAATATTCTTCTTAAAATGCGTGCAATGACAGACAGAAAACTCATAATTCAGACGCGAGACATATCACAAAAAGTTTTTAATTATGCAGTGGAGGGAAATTTAATCGATTTTTATAAAGATGAGATTGAAGATAGAAAAATGCTAAAGTATCCACCTTTTTCAACTCTCATAAAAATTTCTATCTCTGGCACAAAAGATGAGGTAATTGATCTTTTAGAAAATCTACAAAAACAAATAGGACCTTATGAAATTGATATTTTTCCTGCTTTTATTCCGCAATCAAAAGGAAAATATGGTGTAAATGGGATAATTAAAATCCCTGAAAAAGAATGGCCCAACAAAAAACTTTCAGAAATTTTTAAATCCTTACCACCAAATTTTTCTATAAATGTTGATCCGGACAGTTTGATTTAATAAAATTAAATCAAACAGAATATGGAATATAGAATGTGGAATATTGATAGACCCGATTTGCGTAGCAAATCGGTTCTATCTGTCATTCCAGCCCCGTTCTTCAACGGGGTAAACTCCGGCGGGAATAAAGGAAAAAAATGGATCCCGTTCTTCAACGGGATGACAGAATAGAGGATTTTTGCGGAGCAAAAATCCTCTATTGTATTATTCTAAAATCTAGAATCTAAAATCATCCCAGTATCAAAAACCGCAAACAATCTTCTAACAAAACACTAAGAAAACAGAGGGTTGGACTATTCGTCCCCGTGTTTTGTATTTCCAAAATAGTTTTTATCAAAAATATAAATTATAGTTTTAATACTTACGGCGGTTTTGATACAGGATTAGATTTTCGCAAACCGTAAAAAACACTTTTATATCAAAAGGTGTTTTTTACGGGCGAAAATCAAAATGCACCTTATTCCCATACCTAAGGTCTATATGATTTATTTTCTTCTTAATATACCCGTCATTTATCAGAGATTGTAAATTAATTAAAGTTTTCTCGAAAATTTCTTTATTATTTAATAAGATTTTTCCTCCGTCTACCAAATCAACTTCATATTCATTAATACTTATTGCATTAAAAGAATACGGATTCAAATTCATATTTTTAAGTACTACAAAAAAATTATTAATTTCTCCAAACCTTAAATTATTAAAATAGTTTTGTCCTATTGGATTATCACTTGTAATCAAACCAAAATATTTAACAAAATGACGACTATCTGTTGTGGATAATTCAGAAAAAATAAAACCATCCTTATCCATCAAATAGCATCCGAACAACTCTTTTGTTTTATTTTTACACCAACTATATTCTGGAACTCTCTCTGTGATTTCTATGTTAATTTTTGTTAACCCAACAAATTTAATATAAACACTTTCAACTTTCTTCACTCTATCTAAAATAGTTCTGGGTATCTCTAATCTTTGAAACAAAAGTATATTGTCAGTCGGTATTATCCATAAGTATCTTTCATTTATTTTTTCTTCAACAATTGCTAATATTTCCCCACTTGTTACTGTAGAATTACCAGAAATATTAATATCTTGTATTCTCACTTCTTTTCTTGTAAGACCAAGAACTCCTAAAGATAAAAAAAACAAAATAAAAATAAACCAGACAAACACTTTTTTATATTCGCACTTGCCCTTTAAAATTTTAGTTTTAACAAAACGACCATTTTTGATATCTAAACTAATAAACCAGCTAAACCATAATTTAAACATGAGTGTTATTGCAAAAAAATTTTATTGGGTTTACAAGAAAAGTAACAGATGGATCCCGTCCTCCAACGGGATGACAGAAATAGATGATACTATTTCTTCCCTATAAATTCCTTTCCTCCCATATATTTCTGGAGTGCTTTAGGAACTTTCACAGAACCGTCAGCTTGTTGATTATTTTCAATTATTTGGATCAATATTCTTGGTGTTGCAACAGCAGTATTATTTAGAGAATGCGTAAATTTCATCTTACCATCAGTATCTTTGTATCTTATATTAAGCCTTCTACACTGGAAATCATGAAAATATGAACAAGAATGTGTCTCACCGTATTTATTCTTTGATGGCATCCATGTTTCAATATCATATTTTTTTACTTGGCCAATACCCAAATCTCCACCACAATTTACAACAACATGATATGGAAGCTCTAGAGTCTGTAAAATATCTTCAGAATTAGCTAATAATTCCTCGTGATTTTTCACACTTTCTTCATGTGAAGCTTCACAAAGTATTACTTGTTCGAATTTCATAAATTCATGAACTCTATACAAACCTTTTACGTCTTTACTGTAACTTCCCGCCTCTCTTCTAAACGCAGGAGAAAAAGCCAAAACTTTTTTAGGTAAATCTTTTTTATCTAAAATTTTATCAGCAAAATATCCCATAGTAGCCACTTCGGCTGTACCGGCAAGATAATCAGCATCCTGTGTTTTATATAAATCATCTTCTCCTTGTGGCAAAAATCCTGTACCCAAAAGTGCTTCTCTTCTAACAAGTGATGGAACAAGCATCATAGAATATTCTGGATGTTTTGATCTAAATAAATCTATAGCGAGTTGCCATACAGCAAACTCAAGTTCAGCACCTTCATTTTTTAAGAAATAACCTCTGAAACCAGCAACCTTTGCACCTGTTTCAAAATCAGCTAAATCAAGTCTTTCCATTATTTCAATATGATCTTTAACTTGAAAATCAAATTTTGGAATCTCACCCCAAACCTTTACTTCTTTATTGTCTGCATCAGTATCACCTTCTGGAACAGAAACATCTGGGACATTTGGAACAGAAAGCATAAGTATTTGCCAAGTCTTCATAATTTCTTTCAATTCTTCTTCCTCCTTTTGTAATTCATCTTTAAGAATTTTCATTTGAGAGAAAAGCTCTTTCTTTGCAGAATCATCTTGAATCTGAGGTATTCTTTGAGAAACCTCATTTTGATTGGCTCTTTTCTTTTCAATTTCCGCAAGAAGCTCCTTTCTCTTATCATCTGCTTTCAAAAGATCATCAACATTAAATTTGATCCTCTTTTTTCTAGCAGCTTCCGTAATTAAATCTTTATTTTCTCTAATGAATTTTATGTCTAACATGATTTTAAATATTAGCCGTTAGCTTTTAGGTGTTAAATAAATTCAAACCACAAAACTTTGAGCTTTTAATTATTAATAAATCTTTCAATTAATAATAACAGATGTTAGAATAAACTCAAATGCTAAAAAACTTTGAAATAAAGATAATAAATAAAGATTATATTCCAGAAATGCTTCGAGAGATTCCGGATTGCCCAGAAAAATTATACATTCAAGGCAAATTACCGAGTCAAGAAACAAAACTTCTTTGTGTTGTTGGTTCGAGAAAATATACTCAATATGGAAAAGATGTTTGTGAAAAAATAATATCGGGACTACGTGGTTATGATATTACAATAGTATCAGGGCTTGCTCTCGGTATTGATGGAATAGCACATAGGTCTGCACTTGATGCTGGCCTAAAGACAATTGCTGTCCCTGGCTCAGGGCTTGATGAGTCTGTGCTTTATCCAAGTACTCATAAAAATCTTGCTCAAAAAATACTAGAAACTGGCGGAGCTTTAATTTCCGAATTTGAACCAAAATTTCATGCGACACCATATAGCTTTCCGCAAAGAAATAGAATTATGGCTGGAATGTCCCATGCTGTTCTTGTTATTGAAGCAGAAATAAAATCAGGAACACTTATAACATCAAAATTTGCAACAGAATATAATAGAGATGTTTTAACTATCCCCGGTTCAATTTTTTCTAAAAATTCTGAAGGACCAAATATGCTTATAAGGCTTGGTGCAACACCTATAAGAAAAAGTGAAGATGTTTTGGAAGCTCTTGGATTTAAAATTGATGAAGAACCACAAAACTTAGAATTAAAATATTCTGATTGCTCTCCTGAAGAATTACTTGTAGTCAAGATACTTGATACACCAAAAACAAAAGATGATTTAATAAGAGAATCACATATGCCCACATCAAAAGTCTGTGCGATAATTTCAATAATGGAAATTAAAGGACTCATTAAAGAAAGTATGGGAGAGGTTCATTTAATTTAAATAAAACAGATTGTGTGTCATATCCTCGTAGCAAAGCTAACGAGGTATTAGGCACACAAAACCTTGGCTGTTTTTTTGTAATAGGAATAGTCCACCGACTATTCAGAACACAGCGCGTGTCCTCAACCTCGCAGTTGAACTGACGAGGTATTCGGACATCGCTCACCAATAAAAAAATAAGTCATTTAATAATTAATAATTTATAATAATGAATATTTACATTCTCAAATTCCTAGGAATATAAGAATGTAATGTAGCCTAATAGTTAAAAAATAATAAATGAAAAATTTTAAAGAAAAGAAAAATATTAAAACCTCCAAACAACTCGAGAGACATTTTAAGGGGGTCGCAAACTCAAAACGTATAGATATACTCATGTTGGTTTCAGCTAAACCATCAATTATTTTAACTGAAATAACTGAAAGACTAAAGACTAACACAAAGACAACAGCAGAGCATACAAGAAGACTTGTTGACGCCGGACTACTCAATAAGAAATACAATGGTCATACTGTTGAACATACTGTATCTCCATATGGTGAAAAAATAGTCAAAATTATTTTAAACTTCTAAACTCATTCTCAAATTCCTAAGAATTTGAGAATCTAATCTGCTAAGGATTATATTTTTAATGGAATTTGAATGATTGATTATAGAAAGTGTGAGAGAAATTAGATTAGTTTAATTAATAAAAAAGATATGAGTCTATAATTATTTGTGTGTAAGATTTTAGACAAAAATAGTGTGAAGACCAAAGTGATTTTCAAAATATTTGACATATAAATAAATAAAGTGTAATATCCCATACCATAACACTTCAATGAGAAGTGTAAAACAAACAGAAAGGTTCGTTCTTTATGCCACACGTAGCACTGAGGAGACCCCCGAATGCCGTTAAGGCGATGATCTCTGAGTATAGACTCAGTTCGGGACAAGTTTTCCTCGCTGGAGAAGCTTTCAGACACACCGAGTTCGGTGATGTCACGATCGCGAAGGTTGAATGTGGGACAGCCACGAAACAGGGCATCCTGAACGGGACGATTCCTGTCACTGTTCACGGCAGACCGAATGCAGTTTGGGTGAAACCCGAAGACTTGAAGTGGTCATAAAAACTACGTCTCGCGTTATGCTCGACCGCGATATTCATCAGTGATACTGGTGAACGTCGCGGTTTTTTTTAATATCAGGAAACTTCATCTAAATTTGCAAGATAACTATTTTCTTAACCATTCATCTTTTGGTATTCCAGATTGCAAAATTATACCTTTCATCGTTCTTGGTTTAATAGAAAGACTACTGTGTCTTGGAACACAGACTTGATGCATAACTTTATTTGGATAACCTATATAAAAGTAATGACTCCCTTTGATATGGTTCATTGAGAAATCATATTCTTTCAAAAAAGTTTCAACATCCCTAAAAGTCCAATTGTTTAAACCGTTAGGCATTTTGGAAATTATATTTTTGTAAAACCAAAAGATCTTACTTTATAAGGAGATGGGATTGGCTTATTGGAAACCAATTTACCCCACAGACTTTCATATTCACTATCTGTTTTTTGATTCAATGGAGCAACACGAGAACCTTTTATCTTTCTCTGAGATTCAACATATCCTCTAATGGCCTCATCTAAATTATTTTGGGCAACCATGGGGTCATCTGATGATTCAACAATATTAAACTCTAAAGCAACAGCATACCAAGTATCGCTGTCTTTAAAGACTATGCATCTGACTGAGCCTTTTTGTGTTGTGTTCATATATATTATTATTACCTATTTCAAAATTATTTGCAATATATTGAATAAGTCCACCTATTTTTGCACTCTACTGATAATTTAGATACA
>JAPLZG010000126.1 GCA_026395155.1 Candidatus Tayloriibacteriota bacterium
ATAGGGTACACCCAATAAAATTTTTCCCAAAGGTCACATAGTATTTATTGAAACACAGCTGGTTTAATAGAGTAAGTATTTAAAAGTCGCATTATTAAAATTAAAATTTTAAAGGGCACGTGTTCTGGCTAAATATAAAAAGAATATTGAAGGCGGGTTTACAAAGTTTCTTTAGAAGCGGTTTTGTTGCGTTGTCATCACTTCTTGTAATGACAATCACTCTTTTTATAATTGGTTCTATGATTTTTCTTGCTGGTTTTCTAAATTATAATTTGAATATTGTAAAAGAAAAAGTTGATGTAAATGTTTACTTTATTACAAAAGCTTTAGAAACCGATATTTTGGCTTTAAAGAAAAATATTGAATCATTACCGGAAGTTTCAAATGTTGAATATATTTCAAGAGAACAGTCTCTCATTGATTTTAAGGACAAACATAAGACAGATCAATCAACTTTGCAGGCAATAGATGAGCTTGGAGATAATCCTCTTGGTGCCGTCTTAAATATTAAAGCAAAAGATACATCGAAGTATGCTGGAATAGCAAATTTTTTGGATAATTCTAAAAATGAGCTTCTTTCGCCGGGTGGAATTAAGATAATTGATAAAATAAATTATGCACAAAATAAGTTGGTTATCGAAAAACTAACGATGATTATTAGCTCGGCAAATATGATAGGACTTTGGCTTGCAATTATTTTTATAATCATCTCAATTTTAATAACATTCAATACAATTAGACTTATTATTTTTATGAAGAAAGATGAAATTTCTGTAATGCGACTTGTTGGCGCTTCTCATAAATATGTTAAGGGGCCATTTGTTGTGAATGGAATACTTTGTGGTTTGATTTCGTCTATTATTGTAGTTCTTATATTCTTGATTATTACTCTTTGGATAAGTAATACACGTTATGGTATTTATTTTGGAGGTTTTAATTTGTTTGATTATTTTGTAAAAAATATTTTAGTAATTTTAGCGACAATTTTTGGAACGGGAATTATACTCGGGACAATATCGAGTTACTTGGCAGTGCATAAATATTTAA
The DNA here is from genome assembly GCA_026395155.1 of Candidatus Tayloriibacteriota bacterium. Lineage (GTDB taxonomy): Bacteria > Patescibacteriota > Minisyncoccia > Phycocordibacterales > GWA1-40-21 > Bog-1340. The sequence continues at coordinate 1,048 of JAPLZG010000126.1, forward strand.
GGAATTAGGGAAGGTGTTAGCTGATAGCTTTTAGTTGTTAGTTTTTGCCTGCCCCGTCAAAAATAAAAACAGCGGGTTAATTTAGTAAAATCAACTCGCTTTTAACTTTTGCTGCCGGACTTGGAATCGAACCAAAATTTTCGCTTTCAGAGAGCGACGGCCTACCTTTAGCCGATCCGGCAATAACTAAATATTGAAATATGATAATACTAGAAAAAATCATATTTTTCAAGGGTAAAATTTTTTTTGTTTTTATGTGGACTGTTTTGATATACATAAAATATCACTAATTATATAGTTGAGAATATACACATTTTGGATTTTTGTTTGTGTAATCCTTTATCAACTCAATCGTCATCAAGAATATGAATAAACAAAAATTATATTGGTCTGTAGGTTTTTTTGTAGTTATTATTGGATTATTATTTTTTCTTTTTTATAGAATCGGTAAAGATATTGGTGAAGCAAATGTCTTAAATTCAAACAATAATTCAATCGTATATGAGAATACAGATTACGGATTTGATTTTTCTTTACCAGCAAATTGGCAAGGATATTCTATTATTAAAAGCACTTGGCAGGGGACTGCACTTAAAAATATATCTGCACCAACTGGAACAAAGCTTTTAATTAGAAATCCAAATTGGACCGAAACTGCACATTATGAAGACATACCAATATTGATTTTTACTATTTCACAGTGGGACTCATATCTTGCAGAAAACTTCTCTATTTCGGCTGCACCTATTCAAGCAAGCGAATTGGCGCGTAATAATACTTATGTCTTTGCTCTTCCCCCACGATGGAATTTTGATTATAGTTTAGGATATAAAGAAGCGGAAGAAATTATCGCAAGAAGCCCTCTCAGTGCTTTTAATAAGTAGATTATAGAATTATAGTTTCATTCCCTGGATTGCCACGTCGGCAGTCCTCCTCGCAATGACAGAGACGACGAATATTATGTTATAATTTATTTATGGGAGATTTTACATTAATTTTTATTATTTTGTGTATCGTCGTTCAAGCTACTTTTTGGATTGCTACAGCTTTTTCTACTAAGAAGGTCACAGAAAATAGGGGAGGTTGGACGATGAGAATTATTGCTTTAGTCGTTGTGTTGTCGCTAGTCTTTTTAAGTAAAAAAATTGCCGTCTTAAGCACGAGTTATTTTAGGGAAAAACTGGAGCGCAAATGTCGTCTTTAAAGAAGATCACGAACTTATTATGACCGGGCCATATAAATATGTAAGGCATCCAATTTACAGCGGTATTATTTTAGTGATTCTTGGAATAGCAATTTATCTAGGAAACATTGCTGGATTATTGCTCTTTTTAGCCTTCTTTTTTGGTGCTTATTATAAAGCAATAAAAGAAGAAAAATTACTTTTAAAACATTTTTCAGAAAAATATATTGAATATAAAAAACATGTTCGCGTCTTGATACCGTTTGTCTTTTAACTAATTCAAAGTTACATAAAATATGCTAAAATATAGTATAGTTTATTGTGTATTAATAGTTTAAATATTTTCAAATGGAACAAAAACAATTATTTTTTTCAATTATAATTCCTGCTCATAATGAGGAAAAATATATCGGAAACACTTTAGAAAAAATTATAGAGCAAGATTATCCTACCCCAAAGTTTGAAGTTTTTGTAATAGAAAATGGTTCTACTGATAAAACTTATGAAATTGCCAAAAAATTTGAGACAGGAAATGTTTCAGTGTCTGTTTCTGGAGCAAAAGGAGTTTCACTTGCAAGAAATTTTGGTGTAGGAAAAATAAGTGCAAATAGTGACTGGACTATTTTTTTGGATGCTGACACACTTTTGGAAAGTGATTTTTTAAAAGAGTTAAATATTTTTTTACAAAAATACTCAAATAAAAATTATATGATTGGCACAACTTCTATCAGACCATTTCCAGATACGAGAAAAGCAAGGACTTGGTTTAGTTTTTGGAATTTTTGTCACAAGATATTTAAAGTTTCTTTTGCTATTCAAATAGTCAGATCTTCTTTACTTGGTGATATTAAATATGATGTTAGTATGGAAATGGGAGAAGATTTAAAATTTATTAAAGATGCTCGTAAGTTTGGAAAGTTTTTCTTTCTCTCAACATCTCAAGTGTCGAGTTCGACTAGACGTTTTGAAAAAGTTGGATGGTGGAAATTATTTGTTCAGTGGACAATTGTTGCAAATCTTCCTCATTTCTTACAAAAGAACAAACTTATGAGATTACTCGTTAGTAATTTGTAATTTAGATGAAAAAAGTATTAGCTAAATATAAAATAAAATCCCAAGAGCTTTGGTATATTATTGCTCGTAATGTTTTCCTATTTACCAATGGCGTTATAGTCCTTGTTATTATTTTGCTTTTTGCTTTTGGTGATAAAAAGTCAGCATTATTTTTGGGAATTATTTTTGTTTTCAATATATTAATGGGCTTTATTCAAGAAATTAGTGCTTGGATTCAGCTTGAAAAGCTTCAGTTGTTAACAGCTCCGCAAGTTATAAGAATTAATAAAGATGGAACAGAAGAATCAGTTTTGGCTGACCAGATTAAAAAATGGGATCTAATAAAACTTAAAATAGGTGATCAAATACCTACTGATAGTATTCTTGTAAAAGATCATAGTTTTGAAATAAATGAGGGCTTAATTACAGGAGAATCTAATTCTATTCCTAAAAATATTAATGATCATTTACTTGCTGGTAGTGTTGTGACCGCTGGATATGGTATAGCAAAGACGGACTCTGTTTTTAAGGAGAGTCGTATTGCTAGAATGACAGAGGGGATTAAAAAATATTCTATAAAATTTAGCCCGATTCAGACCTCTGTTAATTTATTAATAAAATATTGCGGATATGTTCTTGTTGTTATTTTTGCTTTTATAATAACTCGAGGGATTATTGTTCATGAACCAATAATTAAAATTGTAAAAAATATCGGTTCTCTTACTAATACAATTATGCCTGTTGGATTATTTTTTGCTGTATCTCTCTTTTTTACTTATGGAGCATTCCACCTTTTTAAAAGACATGTATTGTTGCAGGAGGTCAATTCTACTGAAAAACTTGGACGTATAAAAAATCTTTGTATGGATAAGACAGGGACATTAACAGAAAATACTTTAGCGGTTGAAGATATTTTTGTTACAAAACAGATTGATATTAATTCTGCGCAAGATCTTACTATGGCTTACATAGAGGGTACTGGTGATACTTCAGAGACACTAAATGCTGTTAAAAAGTTCATTGGTGGTAAATTTGAAGGTGAAGTTGTAGATTTCTTATCTTTTTCTTCATGGAGAAAATACGGCGCTGTCAGTATTTTAAAGGATAACAAGAAAATATTTATTTTTGCGGGTTCACCAAATGTTTTTTTGCCACACTTAAATGATGAAGAAGATAAAAAATGGCTTCAGAAATTTCTTGATGAAGAAGCTCATATGGGAAAACATGTTTGGTGTGTTGTTGAGTCTATTAATGCTGGGATTGTTGAAGATATTTCGAAAGCAGAATTCTCAATAGTTGCTGTTTATGTTTTTTATAATAATTTAAGAGAAGGAATAAAACATACAATAAATTTTTTTCAGGAAAGAGGCGTCCATATAAGAATTATTTCTGGTGATAATAAAGAAACGGTTCGTACAGTAGCAAACTTAGCTGGAATAAATAATACTGATAAAATTATTACAGGTTCTGAAATGCAGGATTGGAGCGAAAAAGATTTTGAAAAAAATGTTGGCCAGTATACAATTTTTGCTAGAATTATTCCAGAACAAAAAGAAAAAATAATTGAAGCTTTTAAAAAAGATGGTTTTACTGCAATGGTGGGGGATGGAGCAAATGATGTTTTGGCAATCAAGAAAGCAGATTTGGGCATTGCTATGTTTGATGGTGCAAAAGCAACAAGACAGATTGCATCTATTGTCCTTACCAATAATAGTTTCACAGCTATGCCCGGGGGTGTAACTTTAGCCGATAGCATAATTCGAAATATAGAAATTTTTGCTAGTATTTATTTAAATTTAACTTTTGTTGGTTTTTTCTTCTTTATCTTTGTAAGTTGTCTAGGTTATGCATATCCACTTACCCCTTTAAATATTTCTCTTATAAGTTATTTTGTAATTGGAATCCCCGGAATGCTCATATCATATTGGACAATTATGCCTTCTGGTAAAGTTGACTCACCTAGCTCAGGATCTTTTTTAAAAAAAATATTACCTTTTATAATTTATTCTTCTATTGTCCAATCAATTTTTCTGGCTTTGGTTTTCTTTTTAAGTCCAGAAAACATTAGAAGTGCTGATTCAAATATTTTTGTCATTATTGCCTATATAGTATCTGGTTTCGTATTTTTTATTTTTACTCCTTATGTTTATCGTGGAGCCGTGAACGTTTTTCAAAAGGCACAGATTTTTACTTTTGCATTAATTGAAATCGCTTTATTTTTGATAATGCTCAATGTACCAATAGCTATTAACTTTTTTGATATTGTAAAAGTTACGTCTAAAATTTCTATGAATAATTTTGCTATAATGTCTGTATCGTTTATTTTATTGATCTATATTCAATATATGATAGCAAAGTATTTTGCTTTTAAAAAAAAGTATGATGACAAAAAATAACATTAAAATTAGTTTAATTATTCCAGCTTATAATGAGGAGGACTCAATAGTGGAATGTTTAGAAAAAGCTATTTTATATTCTAATAATAGATTTTGTGAAATCATTGTCATAAATAATGGAAGTACTGATAAAACTAAAGAATTGGCTGAAAAAATATCTGGAGTGAAAGTTGTTGATGAACCAGTTAAGGGTCTGACAAAAGCAAGACAAAAAGGGTTAGAAGTGGCTACAGGGGATTATTTAGCCTATATTGATGCTGATACTCAGCTTCATCCACAATGGTTTAAAACAGCTGAACATTTTTTTCAGAAGCATCCCAATGCTGTTAGCTTAAGTGGACCTTATCGTTATTATGATGGCTCAATGATGAGTAACTTTTTTCAGCACATTATTTGGTGGCTGAATGCTCCTATTTCTTATTGGCTCGCTGGTTATATGATTTTGGGTGGAAATTTTATTGCAAAAAAAGAAGCATTAATAAATATGGGCGGATTTGATAAAAGTATAGAATTTTATGGTGAGGACACAAACATATCAAGAAGACTCAGCAAATTTGGAGATGTAGTTTTTAAAATGGATTTTTTTATTTATTCTTCAAGTCGTCGTTTTCAAGAAGAAGGTTTTATAAAAACTAATTTAATTTATGGGCTAAATTTTACTTGGCAGGTTTTATTTAAAAAATCTTTTTCAAATAATAAAAATTATCATGATCATAGAAGTAGATCATTAAAAGGGAAGGATACTTTAGAGGAAGTTGTTAGAAAAGGTGCGACAATAAAAGCATGGATTGTGAGTTCTATTTTTGCGATTGCTTTCATAATAAATTGGATCTTTGAATCTTTTGATTGGCATAAAGCAATTCCGCTTGCGATTTTTTATGCTGTGTTTGTTTTTAATACTTTCTTTTCTATCAGGTGTTTTTCACGCATCACTCCACCTTATAGTTTTGTCCATGGTGTTTTAGACTTAGTATTGGTGGCTTTATATATTGCGATGGCGGTTAATGTCAGGGCTCTTCCTTATTTTGTTTTTTTCTGTTTATTAATTTTTGCTGTCTCTTCAATTAAATACACTTTATTACTTGGAAGTGTTGAATATGATGAAATTATAAAAAGAAAGGTTTTAATTGATATTATGGGAGTTTGTGGATTATCTCTTGTGATTGGTGGAATTTTTGCAGGATATCCACAATATAGTATTTGGGCTTGGGTTATAATTTTTATTTTAGCGAATATTATACTTTTTACATTTTGGCCATTTTATAGACTTGATGTTCATGATGAAAAGTCAGGATAACTTATTTTTTTAAATTAAGCTCTTTTCTTAATCACTTTGAATTGTAAACTCCTTCTTCTGTCATTCCCGCGAAGGCGGGAATCCAGTTTTTTTGTTTCTAAATCATAGCAACTCTGGATTCCCGCCTTCGCGGGAATGACAAATACACATGTTTCGTAATTCAAAGTAATCAAGAGGGAGGGTTATTCAAAATCTTGTAATACTTTATAAAATATGATATAATATGGTAAGAGGTTTTAAAGTTCGAAAACAGAATGGAAGGTGTCAGATGTTCTTTACAATTATGACCTTAGGAGTTTCTCTGGTGATTTTGCAGTTTATCGCTGCATATTTTGATGGATGGTTTTGTCAGAGCCAAATGAGAAGTCTCGGTAATCGTGGCTTTGCAATCGTCGAACACGGCGGTATGTGGGCGGATATCCTCGTGGTATCTCCAACTCTCGCTTTCGTTGTGAGCCGATACCATTTGAATTACTTATCATGGTGGAGTCTGTGTATATTGGTAGCTATAGTGATCTTTACTTTCTGGTCGTTAAAACATTACGAATCGGTAGGTAAAATCATATCTGAAGCACACACTCATCATGGTAAGACAACATTTGCTGGGTGGATTCATGGGTTCTATGCTGCTCCGGCAATGTGGGTGTTTGTATTGTTTCTGCTTACGCCCGTAGAACCGACGGCTTCAGTTCGTGGTTTACTTTTAGTGGCTCTTACTCTTACAGTTCTCTTTCCTTTGGGTTTAATTAAATTCAACCGCGAATGGAAATGGGAATCGTCACATTCTTGGCAGACAGGAATTGAGTTGGTTGTTGTCTGGTCGGTTACTATATTCAGAATTATGGCAAGATGAATGACATAGTTCCTCGAGATCCGTCTCACCTCCCCCCGTCGTATATCTGCGACGGGGTTTTCTTTTAGCTTAAAAATGATTTTTTTGCTATAATCATCATTAATCTTATGAACAAGAAAAAAACCTTTTCAATCTTAATTTTCGGTATAATTATTATATTTTTGATTCTTTCATATTCTGGTTTTTTTAATTTTCATGCACCAGATTTTAGGACATATACCGGTTGGCTTCCAGCACTTATTGCAATTTCAGCTTTGGTTGATAGTATAAATCCTTGTGCTTTTTCTGTCCTTTTTCTTACACTAGCATTTCTTTTTAGTCTTGGGAGAACGAGGAATAAAATTGTTTTGGCCGGATTTTTATATGTTTTTGGGATATTTTTAGTATATGTTTTGATAGGACTTGGAATTTTGCATGTTTTGACGTTATTTAATGCTCCGCAAATTATCTCTAAGATTGGTGCAGCAATAATAATTTTATTTGGATTGGTTGGTCTTATAAATGAATTTTTCCCAAATTTTCCTATTAAACTCAAGATTCCTAAATTTGCTTATGGGAGGATTGCTCAGATTATGGAGAAGGCGACATTACCAGCAATGTTTGCACTCGGTGTTGTTGTTGGTCTTTTTGAATTTCCTTGTACTGGTGGTCCTTATCTTTTTGTCCTGGGCTTGCTTCACGATCAGGCAAACTATTGGAAGGGATTTGGATATTTAATTTTCTATAATTTTGTATTTGTTTTACCTCTTTTGATTGCTCTTGCTGTGGCATCAAATAAGAAAGTTCTTGATGTCATGGACAAAGTTAGAAGAGCAGAAACAAAGCTGGCAAGAATCTGGATCGCCCTAATAATGATACTTTTGGGGGTTCTTATTTTTGTGGTACAATAAAAGTGGCGGAAAAAGGTCCGACCTTAAATCCATAAAAAGGTCGGATCTTAAAGAGCCACTTTTAGTTTAAAGTTCATAAAGTTTTAAAGTTTGTAAAGTTAAAAAAAATGAAAGAAAACAATTTAAATTACGAAGAGGTTTTGAAAAAAATAGAAGGAATGAAAAAAGGTAATAACCTTGATCTTTCTGTTGAAGAGGATTTGGCTATCGCTATTATGAATCTTATAAGTCTTGAAGAGCATTTTTTCTTTACTGGATCTAAAACAGAAAAATCAGAATATTTTGATTTCCTTATAGAGGTCAGATCAATGAGAACAAAACTTCTTGCAAAGATGATTGAAAAGACTGAGGGGGAAGTGTGGTGTATTTCAAAACATCTACTCGCAACATGTATGAGACTTTTTGAAGTTGGGACAAAGTTTCAAGCAGACAATAAAAAAGAAGAGGCAAAAGAAGTTTTTGAACAAGCATATAAAATGTTTACTATGTTTTTTGCGCTTCGATTAAAAATAATAAATATCCCTGATGTCAAAAATATTTCAGAAGAAGAAAAACCATGGACAATGAAGGATATTGTAAATAAGATGGTGGATTGTTGTAAGGAGTAGACTCGCCCGCTAAAGTTTTTGCCAATGTTTGTTTAAAATTGTCTATTTTAAATCTCGTTCTAGTTTGGATATTTTGTGCTATAATTTTGCTAATGAATAAAGTCGAAACAAACAATTTTATTGGCAAAAATTTTCTCGGGTAAATATGTTAGACAAACAAAATAAAATCATAATATCAATTGTTGGAATAATTGTTATAGCAGTTGTTATTTTTGCAATTGTAAAATCAGCCGGAGGATTGAATATAAGGCCAATAGATGGAAAGACAAACTTTTTTGAGGGTAGGATGACTTTGGCAGAACTTTCACAAATAAGTAGCTGTCCATTAATTTCTGAAAATGCGTCAGATAAAGATATTTTTGCGAAGTGTCTTACAGAGAAAGGCTTTGTTATGTATGGGGCAGAGTGGTGTGAGAATTGTAAAATACAGGAAGAAACTTTCGGTGAATCATTTAAATATATTAAATATGTTGAGTGTCCTAAAAATACAAAATTATGTCTTGATGTCGGAATACAAGGGTATCCAACGTGGATTAGAGAGATTGCTACATCATCATCTTCGACTTTGCCTGTAGAATGATCCCATTAGAGATAGTCTGTCGAAGACAGGTGTCGTCAGCGAGATAGAATTTAAAAAGTTATCAGTAATAAATATCAGATTATAGTACTAATTCATAACACTTTAATCTCTAACGGGATGCGAAAAACAATAATTATAACTACAGTTTTGGTTATCATATTAGTAGTTGTTTTCTTGGTTTTTGATATTGGTAGAAAACCAGCGGTTGCACCAGGAGTTAATGCAACAACAACTGACGTACAAATAGTTGTTTCATATCCTGAAGATAACCACGAAGTATCAAGTCCCATTAAAATTTCAGGAAAAGCGAGAGGAAATTGGTTTTTTGAAGGTTCTTTTCCAATAAAGCTTGTAGATGCCAATGGAAATATCTTAGGGACATCAATAGCTACATCAAGTGAGGATTGGATGACAACAGAATTTATTAATTTTAATTCCGAGTTGTCATTTGAGAAATCAACAAGCACTAGGAGAGCTGTTTTAGTTTTAAGTAAAGACAACCCTTCTGGTATTCCAGATTTTGATCAAAGTGTTTTTGTATCATTGATATTAAAGTAATTTATTTTTTTGGAAAAGGGTCTGACCCCGAGATTAAAATCGGGAAGGACCTCTCTGGTAATTTTGAGGTCGTTTCCGGTTTTAACTTATAAGAGTAAAATAATCGCAATGGTTCAGAATTCACATTTTAATAAAAAAACTAGCGGTAAAGACAAAACTTCTTGGGGAGGTGTTGCTTCTTGGTATGATGACCTTTTAAAAGGTGAAAATACATATCAAAAAGAAGTAATATTACCAAACCTCTTAAGAATGATGAATATTAAAAGTGGGGATAAAATTATTGATATAGCTTGTGGACAGGGATTTTTTTCTCGTGAATTCAATAAGCTTGGTGCTGTGGTTTATGGAACGGATATTTCAAAAGAATTAATAGATATTGCAAACAAAAATTCTCCTGAAAGTATAAAATATTTTGTCTCAAGCGCACAAAAACTTTCTTTTGCAGAAAATGAGAGTTTTGATAAGGCTACGATAATTTTAGCTTCACAAAATATGGAAAGTTTTAGTATTGTGTTGTCTGAATGTTTTAGGATATTAAAACCAAAAGGGGAGTTGTATTTGGTTATAAACCATCCTTCTTTTCGTGTTCCACAAAAAAGTGATTGGGGATATGATGAAGATAGAAAAGTTCAGTATAGATTTGTAGAACAATATATGTCTGAAATAATGACAAAAATTGATATGAACCCTGGAGAAAAAGACCCAAGAAATAAAAAATACACAGTTTCTTTTCACAAACCACTTCAAAATTATTTTAGAGATTTTAAGAGTGTCGGTTTTTGTGTTAAAGATTTGCAAGAATGGATTTCTAATAGAAAAAGCCAGGTGGGATTAAGACAAAAAGCAGAAGATAAAGCTAGAAAAGAAATTCCTCTTTTTATGTGTGTAGAAGCGATGAAGAAATAGTTCACCCGAAAAAATTTTTACTAACGCATTATGCAATATGTTTATGTATTAAAGAGTAAGAAGGATAAAGATTTGTATGTAGGTTGCACGAAAGATTTAAAAGCAAGAATCATATTGCATAATGCCAAAAAAGTTGGTTCCACAGCAAAACGAGTCCCATTTGTGCTAATATATTATGAAGCTTATATAAATAGTATCGACGCATATAATCGTGAAAAATTTATGAAAACGGGTTATGGTAGAAATTATATAAAGAAAGTTTTGTCCAACTTTTTTATTAGTAAAAACTTTAACGGGTAAATGAGGAAAACAGCATTATTTATTCTTTATACAATAGGTTTTATTTTTGCACTACGTGTATCTTTACCTTCTTATATGGGGTCAAGTTTTCTTAGTGGTTTTGTAGGTGAAAAATTTGTAGGGCTAATTTTTGCTACTTGTTCTATAATAGCCCTTTTTGTTTTTTATTT
>JAPLZG010000041.1 GCA_026395155.1 Candidatus Tayloriibacteriota bacterium
TTTATAACATTCAACCAACAAAATGAAGTTATAAAGATGGAACCCTTCAAATTTATTGGGTAAAGAAATAGAATTTTCTCTGATATTTTTTAAATTTAAAAGAAGAGTGTTGTCATCTAAAAATACAGCTAATCTGGGCTTCAAAGAACCAGGTTGGATAGATATAAAATCATTGTCTTTAAAATATTTTAATGATTTATTCGATAAAAATTCAACGCCAGAATTACTTACAACCCCCCACGAATCATTTCCAAATTCTTCGTTCGCTTTAGTTATAGTCTCACTGATCCTATAACTAATATCTAGGGGAAGCGTCACGTCATCGTGGCAAACTAGTGCATATTCATCTTGACATTCAGCTATAATTTTATTTATAAATTCAAAATAATTCAGATTCGTTACTAGAATATTTTGAATGAAAGGATATTTGTTATTTTCTTTTTTTAGTCTCACAAAAACTTCCTCATTTCTACAAAGCCTATAAATTGAAAATTTCTCGTTATTATCTAATTTCATATTAAATATCATTATTTAATTTTTTCTCAATAGATTCATATAATAAATGTGCGGGAATTTTGAATGATAAAATTCTATCCAAAAAATCTTTCTCCCATTTCAAATAAAATTTCATTTTTTGTTTGTTAATTTTTTCGCTATCATTGTCAGAGATATTTAGAGAACTCTTTCTCCAAAAGCCAAAAGTTTTGTTGGTTGAAACAATACCATCTTTTTCAGCCATCAAAAGACAAACAGCATCATCACTTCCACAGGCACGTGGAAAGCTGGGGTACCCACCTACTTCTAAAAGTTTATCTCTTTTTAAAATAAATTCGCAAGTTGATTGAACACGATTTTTTTTATTTCTTTGGTACATCATCTGATCCCATGTCTCATGTTCCGGTAGAGTGCTCCCTGTAAAAATAATTTCATTTTTTTCATTCACTCTTTTCAGCCTTGTTCGAAACAAAACAATCTCAGGATACCTTAAGACGAGTTTGCCAACTTCCTCTAAATAATTTTCTGAAAGAAAATCATCGTCGCCAAGTAAACACACGTAGTCGCCTTTTGCAAGCGTGAGTATCTTATTCCATGTCCTAGACGGATCTTTCGCCCCTAAATTTTTTTTACCTTTAAAATATTTTACTTTATTACTTCTGTATTTATCTGTTATTTTCTCAATATCATCCCAAGAGCAATCATTATATAATATCAATTCCCAGTCAGAAAAAGACTGTTTTAAAATTGATTCAATGGCGATTGGAAGAAATTTACCTTTAATAATGGGGATAAGAATTGAAAATCTCATATCTTTTCGAGTAGCTTATTGAAAATAAAATTCTCTTACTTATACATTCTACTTTACATCTAAAATATGCCAAATTTTATAGAAGAGAAAAAAGAAGATTAATAAGATAGATGTAAAGCTAATTTCACAAAAAAAATTTCTGAGATTAGACTGAAGAAAACTCGCTAAAATAATTTTTTAAACACATTCTAATGAAAATTCTCATTACTGGTGGGGCTGGATTTATTGGTTCTCATATTGGAGATTTTTTGGTTGAAAATGGTCATGAAGTGGTGGCTTTGGATAATTTGAGTTCTGGAAAAAAAGAAAACATCAATCCAAAAGCCAAATTGATTGAGGCGGATGTGATTGATTTTCAAAAAATAGAAGGGATTTTTGCTGAAGAAAAACCGGAAATAATCTATCATCTGGCCGCTCAAATGGATGTGCGCAAATCGGTAGAAGACCCGCTTTTTGATTCAAAAACCAACATTCTTGGAAGTCTGAACTTGCTTAATCTGTCAGTAAAATATCAAATTAAAAAATTTATTTTTTCCTCCACCGGCGGTGCCACCTATGGTGACACTGACAATCGTCCAACACCAGAGACACAGATGGAATGGCCACTTTCACCCTACGGAGTCGCTAAACTTTCGGTGGATAAATTTCTCAATTATTTTCATCAAATCCACGGTCTCAATTATGTCTCTCTTCGCTATGGAAATGTCTATGGTCCCCGTCAAAATCCCCACGGCGAAGCAGGCGTAATTGCTATTTTTTTGAATAAAATGTTCAAAGGAGAGCAGCCAGTTATTAATGGTGAAGGAGTCCAAACTCGGGACTATGTCTTTGTCTCGGATGTAGCAAAAGCCAATCTTTTAGCTCTTCATAATTTTGAAAAAACAGGAATTTTTAATGTCGGAACAGGAGTTGAAACCAACGTCAATCAACTTTTTCAAGAAATCAACCAACATTTCGAAAATAAATTTCCAGAAATTCACGGCGAAGGCAAAAAAGGAGAGCAAAAAACCAGTTGCTTGAACTTTGATAAAATTAAACAAGAATTTGGTTGGGAACCAGAAATTAATTTTAAAAAAGGAATAAAGTCGACTTATCAGTGGTTTTTGGAAAGAAAATAACAATGTAAAATCCAATCAAACTAAAATTTACATTAATAAGGATATTCTGATAACTGCCATATTTTACCCAAATTTTTGCATTTTGTATTAATTGTATTTCCATTGAAATTAACTGCAAAACATTTTCCGTTATTATCTTCCGAATAAACTTGAAAAGTTTGATTTCCATTTTTTTCAAATTTGATATTTTCTTCTGCCACCCATTTTAATATAGGCTGACCAACTAAGTCCTCTGATTTATAATCAGTTTTAACCATTAATTTGTTTTTAATTCCAAATTGTCTTAGATAAGCAGAAACAGAGAGTAATGGTTCATAGTCAAGTGGCTTGTAACTAAAAAATATAATTGGATAATCAGGCTCTTTTCTTGCTTCAATGACAACTTTCTTTAATTGGTTTTGAAAAAGAACGGTTGCGTTAGCGTTTTTTTTTGACATTTCTTGCGAATAATTAATATTTTTAAAAATAAAAAAGGAAAGCACTAAAAGGAACAAAAAATAAACGAGGTGAAAAAAACTGGTTTTAAAATTAGGAAAATAGTAATTTTTAAAGTCAGAAATCCATTTTAGCATTGTTAATAGAAGTATTTGAACAATCAAAAGAGATGGAAAAGCATAACGATGAAGAATATATGATTCACCATCGTATATATAAAGGTTAAAAAGATAAACGATTGTGAGAATTATAGTTGTAAGCAAGGGGCTTATAAATAATTTAAAAAATATATGTTTTTTAAATTTTCCTAGCTCTCTTTTTCTTAAATAAAAAAATAAGAATAGAGCTAGAATAAAAATGAAAAAAATCACTGGTATAGAGAAAAACAGTGAATATTCAGAAAAAAATCCTTGGCTTATCTGTTTTAATCTGTATAAAATCCCAACATTATTTTGGTAAAAATCTACCTCTTGTCTTTTTTGAGTAAGAATAATGTGTAGAATCACATAAATATTTAAAATTAAGGCAATGGAAGATAAGAAAATAGCAGTTCTATTTAAAATCTTTTTATATCTTAAAAAAATCACGATTACTAGAATTAAGATGCCCACAATTACAAAATTTTCTTTGGAACCTAACATTATAAAAGATCCAAGCAGAATAGGTAACCAATCTTTCAAGCCAGAATTTATTTTTTTCTGTGTTTTTTGATAAATTGAACTGGCTCCCAAAGAAAAAATAGATAAACCTAATATGGTCCAAACTTCGGCTGTTCCTAATCTTGTGAATATATGAGCAAAATAATTAGAGCTAGCTACAAAAAGAGTAAAAATAAATGCAAATTTTTTACCAAAATTACGATAGACTATAAAAAATACACAAAACATAAAAAAGGCAAAAACCAGGACGTTAATAAAATACCAGTAACTAGCATCCAAACCCCACAACGCTGTTTGAATATTATTGATTAAATTATAAACGATTCTAAACCGAGGATGATTTCCAAAAGATTGAATTTCGGGAGCGTTGACGAAACTTTTCCAAACAATTGAATGGTCATTTAAAACTCCATTTTCTACATAAGTGTGGTCATCAATGATTCCCATTTCTGCTTTTATATTTCCACCAAAAAGAACAAAGGCAAAGACAATCGATGCTAAGCCAACAACTAAAAGAAAATAATTTTCTGATTTTTTTTTAATAAAAAAAAAAAAAAAAGTTTTTTTATCTTTCATAAGGCTTTATCCTTAATTATAAAGCTTGGTCTATTCTTGGTCTCTTTATAAATTTTTCCCACATATTCCCCAATAATTCCAAGAGAGATAAGCTGTACTCCTGAAAACATGGCAACGACAGTTACTAGAGATGTCCAACCAAGAACCGTTTCTCCAAAAAACCATCTGAAAATCGAATAACAAATTAAAAGGAAACTTAAAAAACAGGTTATAAGACCCATGATCGTAACAAGTCGGAGGGGACTCACTGAGAAGCTAGTGACTCCGTCCCAGGCGAAAGCCAACATTTTTCCAAAGGGATACTTTGATTCACCTTTTGTGCGCGGTTTTCTGTCATATAGAACACGCGAGGAAGTAAAGCCCAACAAAGGAACCATGGCTCGTAAAAATAAATTCTTTTCTGGAAAAGTTTTTAGAGTTTCAACTGCTCTTTGACTTAATAATCTGAAGTCGGCATGATTAAAAACTGCTTTTACTCCTAAAAAATTAAGTAATTTATAGAATCCTTCAGCTGAAATTCTTTTAAAAAAGCTGTCCGCTCTGCGACTTTTACGTACACCATAAACAATGTCAACGCCCCCGTTGAAGTCATCCACCATTTTTGAAATTACTTTTTCATCATCCTGAAGATCTGCGTCAATAGTCACAAAGGCTTCTGACTGCAAAGTAAAAAGTCCAGCCTTCTTAGTCTTTAAATTTTTTATAATTGTCCAAGTTTCGTCTTGGCTTCCATCATTGACTAAACATATTTCACTTTTTTCAGAAACTTTATTTTTTTCTATCATGTCATTAAGGACGTTAAGTAAAGATTTTGCTGAGTCCTCCAGAACTTCCTCTTCATTGTAACAAGGAACAATAATTGAAATTTTAGGTTGTTTCGTCATGAAAAATTTATTTAAATTATTAAAATAATTCTAAATAAACACAAAGAAAATTATTTTTCGTCTCCTTCGTAATAAAAACCGGTTCCCAAATTATTGCCATTAAAAGCCTTGATATTTTTAGAATAATAAGGAGTACAAGGCAGAGGAAAACTCCTGCACTCGTTATCTTTTGGTATGTAAACTGTTATACTACCTCCATTCTTGGTTTTCATTTCTTTTTCATAAAATTCGTTAGAGTCTACAAAATTGACGTTGTAATAGTTTTTTATCTCAATGAATTTTTTGTCTAATTTTGAAACACGAAACAACCATATGGAGATTAAACCGGTGAATAAGAAAACCACAGTTAAATTATATTTATTAAATATTTTTTTAAATGCAATTTCATTATAAGTGTAAATTAGAAGTAACAAAACAGCAAAACCAGTGGAAAAAAAGACTACAAAAAACATTATACCAAACCTAATGTCCGGTGCCATTAAAAACCAATATATTAAATTAAGAGTAACTAAAATAAATAACCAATAATATTTTTGTTTTTTCCTTATGCAGAAAAATATATTTATTAACCAGATAAGTAAGCCACAGACCAAAGGAATAAAAGCTAAATTTATAAATAATGGATCAGCCATATTTCTTTTGATCCAAGGAATAAACCAATAAAGAAAACTATTGTTAGCCACACTCATATAATTTTCTCCCGGTAACTTCGCCCAATACTTGATAGATACATAAGCTTGATTAATTGAATCTATCGAGGCTGTCCATGGAAAGTTTACTTTAATGAATGGTAATGGAAACAGTGGATAACCGCTCGTAATTAAGTTTGAAACAATACTTCCCAAAAAACCCAATATTGGTATAAGAAATATCCTGAAAAAATTTTTAATGTTTAATAGACTATTTTTAAACAATAAATAAACAGAGAATAAACTTACTAACAATAAAACTAGGGCATTGCTCTGCTTCGATAGGTAAGCAATAATTGAAAATGCACTTATAACAAAAAGGGGATTTAGAAGAAAAATTTCATTATTTTTATGTTTACTAAAGAAAAGTTTCATTATTTCGTTTAGAATGATGGCAAATAGAAACATCGGTAGGATGTCATAGTAAAGGTTTGGGCCACTGTTAAAAGTTCCAAAATAATAGTAGGAACTCGCTAATAAAAGTGGAGTTGCATAGAAAATATTCCAAATTTTTGTTTTTATCCCTTTATTTTTTTTGGATAATGATAGGAAAAATTCCCAAATAAAATACATACAAAAACCAAAAAAAAATAGCCCTGGCATTACAAATGGGCTTTTGTTGTCCCATATATAATTATCAATAACTGCGGAAAAATCTAAATATCCTGAATAGCTACCTAGTCTAAAATGTAAATTAGCTAATCCTGGTACCAAAGAAAAATTATTTAGCCAAGAAACAATTTCCATGTGGTATCCCGTAGTGTCACCGGACATCGGAAAGGGCAAACCA
>JAPLZG010000026.1 GCA_026395155.1 Candidatus Tayloriibacteriota bacterium
AAAGTATAAAAAATAAATCTGATAATATGCCGAAATGGATTAAAGATTTGGCGGAATCACAAGATGGAATTAAAACAGAATCAGAGAAAGATGGTTTTATTAATGATTTGAAGGCAGACTTTTTTAATCAGAGAATTTTCGTATTTACACCCAAAGGAGAAGTTGTAGATCTTCCTACTGGTTCTTTAATTTTAGACTTTGCATATGCAATTCACTCTGACATAGGAGAACACACAAGTGGAGCTAGAATAAATGGAAAAATGGTTTCCCTTCATTCAGAATTAAAAAATGGTGATATTGTAGAAATAATTACCAATAAATCAAATAAACCTAGCTCAAAATGGCTCGAGATTGTAAAAACTAATACAGCAAAAAGACATATAATGAACTATTTGGAAAAGACGAGGAAGAAATAGTCGCTCATACTATTTTCTTCACTAAAGCGTTTCGTAAATTTGAAAATTATATTCATCTTAGACTCCTCACAGAGTTCGTCAAACAGTTTGATTTTTCTATAAGATTCATTAATTTTCTAAATTTACTACACTAACCCGTTCAGAAAATATATTCGCTTAGGTGAGCAGAATTATATCGTCATATATATCTTTATTTTGAGATATCGTGAAAAAGTCCCACCTTAAATCTGTAGGAAAGTCGGACTTTGAGGAGACTTTTTTTTCTCTATTGCTTTCGATATGCTAAGGACAAAATTTACTATAAACTAAAATTCTTCACCGAATACATACTTTCGTTTTCTTCATCAGCCTTTTTCTCAAGAGCAGTTCTGTCATCAATCGGTCACTCTTCTACTGTCTTTTTCATATCATCACCAATATCCGCGATGTGTTTATTCAACATCTCATCTGCCTTTTTAATTTTTTGACTTTCCATAAGTTCAAGAATTCCACGCAAATCATCATTTGAAAAGAAATCAATGGTAATTTTGCCACCATTTTGACCTCTTTCAATATGAACTCTCGTACCTAAAGACTCAGTAAGTTTATTTTCAAACACAGCAATTTCAGGGTCGAGAATTATCTCTTTCTTCCTAGCTCTTTCAACAGCAATTTTTCTTGCGATAAGCTCAGCATCACGAACATTAATTTTTTTATAGAGAATCTCTTTAAATAAGGTTTCCTGTTCGTCCTTCCTATCAGTAAGCATTAAAAGTGGTCTTGTGTGACCTTCTGCAATCTTACCTTCAGATAATGCCAAAAGCATATGTTCAGGGAGCATCAATATTCTCAAACTATTTGATACGTATTCCCTGCTTTTACCAACCTTAATAGCAATTTGTGTATGTTTAAGACCAAAACTATCTGCCAACTGTTGAAAAGCTTTTGCTCTATCGACAGCATTCAAATCTTCTCTCTGCAAATTTTCAATAATCGCAAGCTCGAGCTTCATCAAATCTGACTCTTCACTTGAACGAATAACAACAGGCACTTGAGAAACTTTAGCAATCTTTGAAGCACGCAATCTTCTCTCTCCAGAAATAAGTTCATATTCAACAGCAATACCACCATCCTCTTTTTGGACTTCTTTTCTTGTAACAACAAGGGGCTGAAGAACACCATATTGGCGTATTGAATCAGCAAGGTCTTTTAATTTGGCTTCATCAAATTCTTTTCTTGGCTGAA
>JAPLZG010000093.1 GCA_026395155.1 Candidatus Tayloriibacteriota bacterium
TGATGCTTACTGTTAAGTCCTTTGGTTTTCCTATTTTAAATCATGAGATTGTTTTTAAATTTGCTAAAAAAAGCGATGTCTTTTTCCATATCACAATTAAAGTTTTAAAATATTGGTTTTTCAAAATTAAATTTAAAAATTTTCACAGACTTGTTGTTATTATTATTAATTTTACAAAAAGAGAAATAATTGTTTTGAAAAGGAAGTTTGATAGTAAACAGCCAAAGTTTTTTCTTAAACCTCAAAAAAATGGTGTCGGTAATAAAAATTCTGTTTCTTTTTTCTTAAAAAATGTCTCAGATTACAAGGATACATTGAGGAAAGGGGAATAACTATGTGAAATATTAGTATAGACTTATTTTAAGCCATATTTTTGGTTTTTTGTGTTATGTGCTTGACTTTTAGTATGAAAGGTGCTAAACTTGTATAAGATTAAAAAGTACTTTAAAAAGCCAAGAAATAAGAGATTTCGCCAGAGTTTTCAGTAGATTTAGAAAAATCTTTTGAAAACTCTGGCGACGAACGCCATAGTCCCTAAACTCGCGGGCAGCGAGAAGCTCCATCGGCAAACAGCCGAGGAAGGATAGTTATCATGAAGTACGGAGAAATGCCTCGTTGTCACGAAGAAGTGATCTTCAACAAGCTTGTCGCCGCCGCTGGTGGAGACGAAAGCATCCTCGCGAAGATCGTGCAAGGTGCGGTGGAAATAACCCTTCGGGTCGTCTCCTTCCTCACCGCCACGAGCAAGCAGGTCGTGAACTACGACCGTTCCATCGCGGATTCGCTCAAGGCCGGGAAGTATGGCTGGAAGAACGATGGCATAACGGATGCAAACTTCCCCTCAACGGAAACTGGCGAACGTGAAGTCGAGTTCGGAATGTTCTACTTCAACAAGAACACGGAATCGGATGCCAACATCGCTCAGATGAAGTCAGAAGGCTTCCGTCCGGCAACGATGAAGGAAACGCTGGCTTATGGGGAGAAAAACCCCGAAGAACAGCGGAAATATCCCATGATCGGTCTTGGTTCGGTCGCCTTGCTCAGCGGTTATCGGCTGGTCGCTTATCTCTACGGGGATGGTTCCTGGCGGGATGCGCGCCTGAACTTCTGCGTCAATGAGTGGAATGGCCGCTGCCGTTTCCTCGGCGTTCGCATCTGTCCTTTGTCCATCGATCCTGGGGTTTGACCCTTGGAATCTTGGACAGTCCATCGATCCTGGGGTTTGACCCTTGGAATCTTGGACAATTTGACCCTCCGCCCAGTTTTGCTTCCGAGCAAAACTCGGGCGGTTTTTTTATATCGGAATATAATTCGCGGTCGTGAATTATATTCCGAAATTTTTTAATTCGGATTTAGATTATCCTTTCTTTTTAAAAATTGCATGAAATTATTTCTAGTTTGATTTATTATATTTATGTATTATACTGTATTTGAATATATAAGAATTATTCGTATCCATTCGTTCACCCTATAAGGTTTGGACTGACGTCTGCCTACGGCAGACCGTAAAATCTTTGATTTTACATCAGTCAAAACTTAATTGGGTAAATTAGTATAATTCGTATATTGGTATATATAATTCACCCAATAAAGCTCTTACTAACGCATTATGCAATATGTTTATATATTACAAAGTAAAAAAGATAATGAACTATATATAGGACACTGCAAAAAGAGCTCCGTTTATGTTAATATATTACGAGGCTTACATAAATAGTACCGACGCTTATAATCGCGAAAAATATATGAAATCATGGAATGGTAAAAACTTCATCGAAAAGGTCCTAACTAATTTTTTTATTAGTAAGAGATTTATAGGGTAAATGGAACACTTAAACAGACATCAACTTATACTTTTAGCTCTCCTTGTGAGTTTCATTACATCAATGGCCACAGGTATTGTTACTGTTGCTTTGATGGATCAAGCCCCACAGTCCGTGACGCAAACAATAAATAGAGTAGTAGAAAGAACTATTGAAAAAGTTGTTGCCCCATCTGCACCTGCAAATAATACGAATACGATTGTAAAAGAAACAATTATTATAAATGAAGATGATCAAGTTGTAGGAACAATTGAGAAAAATTCAAAAAGTATTATAAGAATTTATAGAACAAATGCTGACCTTTCTGTTGGTACTGACGCGATGACTTTTGTCGGCATAGGAATAGTAATTTCAGATGATAAAATAATTGCCACTGATAGAAGTTTAATCTCTGAAGGTGGAAAATATTTTACTAGCCTTTCAGACGGGAAGCTCAGAGAGGTTTCAGTGCTAAGTGATATAAAAGGTGAACAAATCGCTTTTCTTAAAATAATTCAGGATGATAAAAATCCTTTTGATCTATCAAAAGCAATAATTGCTAAAAATGAGATCAAGCTCGGTCAATCGATAGTATATATTGGTGGACAAACTAAAAATGTTGTTGCAACTGGAATAGTTTCAAGTCTTGGAACAAAAGAGGTTAAAATAGATACCGCAAGTTCAACAGCAACCACAACACAGGCTGTTGTTTCCTCAATTGAAACGACGATTTCTGGTAATAATTTAATTTCTGGTGCACCTCTATTTAATCTCACAGGTGAATTGGTTGGTATAAAGGCAAATTTTATGGATAGTGCGAGAACTGATTTATTTGTGCCGGTGAGTGCAATACAGACAGTTTTGTCAAATTATCAGAATTCTTTAAAAAAGACGGAATAAATTCTTCACCCGTTAAAGTTTTTACCGACGCATTATGTCAAGTGTAAACATAATTTAGTTAAATCAGACCTTTGCCGTGTTTCCCTTTGAAATAAATTGACTATATTTGCAAAGACATAATGCAAAAAAGTTATTTACATAGGAAATATCAACATATTTGCACTTATTTTTTAGAAAGAGTATATTAAATTGGTAATAAAGGTCCAAATAACTTTTATCAGTAAAAATTTTCTCGGGTAAATGCCCCCATTTAACAATTTTACAACAAAAGCAAAAGAAGTAATAAGAAGAGCTCATGAAATTGCGATAGAACGTGGACAAAATCATGTGAGCCCATTACATCTTTTATCAGCTCTTATTCTTCAAGAGGAAAGTATTGTTTCTTCTATTTTTGACCGGCTTGAAATTGATGTCGTCTTATTTACTGATTCTGTATTGGAAGCAATAGAAAGTTCTACATCTTCAACAACTATTTCTCCGTCACAACAAATTTATTTAACACCAGATTTGGCAAAAGTAATAGAGCTCTCAGGTAAGGAGGCTCAAGATTTGAAAGATGATTTTATTTCATCCGAACATTTATTTTTAGCTATTTTTGATGTTCCTTGTTCTGCAAAAGATATTTTACAGAGATTTAAAATAGATAAAGCAACAATATTAAAAATTGTTTTAGAAATTAAAACTTTAAAAGGTGATGAAATTAATCAGCCCAAAAAATATAGAGCTATTTTAAAATATACAAGGAATTTAACAAAGCTTGCCAAAGAAAATCGTTTGGATCCTGTTATCGGAAGGGATAATGAGATTTCAAGAGTTATTCAAATACTTTCACGAAAAACAAAAAATAATCCGATTCTTATTGGAGAAGCTGGTGTTGGTAAGACAGCAATATAGAAGGTCTTGCCATTAGGATCTCTACTGGAGATGTTCCCGAATCATTAAAAGATAAAGAGCTCGTTTCTCTTGATCTCGGACTTCTTATTGCTGGTACAAAATATAGGGGGGACTTCGAAGAAAGATTGAAGGGGATTATTAAAGAAGTTGAAAAATCCGAAGGAAAAATAATTTTGTTTATTGATGAAATACATACAATTGTCGGTGCCGGATCTGCTGAAGGTTCTATGGATGCTTCAAATATGTTAAAGCCTGCTCTTTCAAGGGGAGAACTACGAACTATTGGCGCGACAACATTAAAAGAATATCAAAAAATTGAAAGAGACCCCGCTCTTACAAGAAGATTCCAAACAATAATTGTGAGTGAACCTTCCATAGAAGATGCGATATCTATTTTGCGTGGTCTAAAAGAAAAATATGAAATGTATCATGGTGTTAGGATTACAGATGATGCAATTTTGTCTGCAGTAAATTTAAGTTCACGATATATTACGGATAGATTTTTGCCAGATAAAGCTGTGGATTTGATAGATGAATCTTCCTCAATGTTGAAAATTGCTCTTGAAAATATGCCACCGGTTCTTGAAGAAGCTCGAAGGAAAATAATGCGATTTGAAATTGAAAAAGAAGCTCTTAATCCCTCGACTATGCTCGGGACAGGAAAAAAGGTTGGAGTTTTAAATAGAATAAAAGTGATTGAAGCAGAAATTGCTGATTTAAAAGAAAAGACTGCCGATGTTGAATTACGTTGGAGAAATGAAAAAGAAATTCTTGCTGATATTAAAAAAATAAAAAAAGAACTTGAAATTTTTAGAATTGATGCTGATAATGCTGAGATAAAGGCTGACCTTTCGACTGCAGCAGAAATTAGATATGGGAAAATTCCGCAAGCTGAAAAAGATTTAGATATAAAAATAAAAAAGCTAAAAAAACTTCAAACATCAAGACGTGTTTTGAAAGAAGAAATTACAGAAGAAGATATTGCGAACGTTGTTTCAAAATGGACAGGTATTCCTGTATCAAGGATGCTCGAAAGTGAAGCTCATAAACTTGTAAGAATGGAAGATGAACTCAAGAAAAGAATTATTGGGCAAGATGAAGCTGTTCGAAAAATATCTGATACTATTAAAAGATCTCGAGCTGGAATATCTGATCCGAATAGGCCGATTGGTTCATTTATTTTCTTAGGTCCTACTGGTGTTGGAAAAACAGAACTCACTAAAGCTCTCGCAGAATTTCTTTTTGATGATGATAAATCTTTGATAAGAGTAGATATGTCTGAATTTATGGAAAGACATTCAACCTCAAAACTTATCGGTTCACCTCCGGGGTATATTGGCTATGAAGAGGGAGGTTCTCTTACGGAGACAGTCAGACACAGACCATATTCTGTTGTTCTTTTTGATGAAATTGAAAAAGCACATCCAGAAGTTTTCAATTTATTACTTCAGGTTCTTGATAATGGAAGACTTACGGATTCAAAGGGTAGAGTAGTTAATTTTAAAAATACTGTAATAATAATGACTTCAAATATTGGGGCACAATTTATTGATAAAATGGAACAAATTGGTTTTGCCACTTCAAATGGTGGAAGGGAAGAATACAATCTTGTTAAGGAAAAAGTTTTGATCAGTTTGAAAGATCATTTTAGACCAGAATTTTTAAACCGCCTTGATGATGTTGTTGTATTTGATATCTTGACTCAAGAAGCAATTCGAAAAATTGTTGATATTCAGATTGATCAAATTCGAGAAAGAATGGCGATAAAAGATATAAAACTTGAAATCTCAAATGATGCTTTACTGTATCTTTCTAAAGAAGGATATAATCCGCAATATGGAGCAAGACCTTTAAAAAGATTAATACAAGAAAAGATTCTAAATAAAATTGCTTCACTTATAATTTCTCAAGAAATTGTTAAAGGTGGAATTGTTTCGATTGGATTGAAAGACAGTATGCTAACTTTTGATATTAAGAAAGGGAAGAAGGGGATGATAATAGAGAAAGATTTTATAAAGGAAGTGGAGAGGGTATAAAATGTTGAACTTGTTTTAAGTGTTATAGATGCTTGCCCGACTAAAATTCATTCTGATGAAATTTGGCGGGTTCTAATTGTATGGAGAAGAGGACGATTTTGCTTCGCAAAATCGTCCACCTTCTCTTGAAAGAAATCAAAAATCTGATAGACTATGTGAGTCGCAAATGCGCAGGTCGGATAGCGGCTATTCCAGGAGACTGTAAATCTCTCGCCTTCGGGCATCGGGGGTTCGAGTCCCTCCCTGCGCACAAACAAAACTGCTTACTAAAGCAGTTTTTTTGTGCGCAGAGCAAGCAAGATTACTTGCTTGCGTGGAGGGACTCGAAAAGCTTCTCCCATATTTTTGAGCAATTACTATTGCGAAAAAATGGGAAAGCTATACTGCCCATGTAATGGGAGAGATTCCCTCCCTGCGCACAAATAAAAAAACTGCTGTTAATGCAGTTTTTTTATTTTTGCGCAGGAGAAACTGCTGGGAGCAGTTTCGTGAGGGACTCGAAGCCCGATTGAGCATTTTTTGGAATTTCTGAATGCCAAAAAATCCAATCGGGGTACTGACCCTGTAAGGGTCGAGATTTCCCTCCCTGCGCACAAAACAAATTGCCTTTTAATGGGCAATTTTTTTGTGCGCAGAGCAAGCAAGATTACTTGCTTGCGTGGTTAAACTCGAAGGGGACTCCGTGAGGTCGGACCTCCTGACAAAAGTAGCTTGCAATTGCAGGATATTTTTCTGTTTGTTTTGTTTTCCACATATCCTAATATCATATATTTGACAGAATTTATGGTATCATGATACTATGTATTATATGAAATATCAAAGAAAACAAGATATAGTTAGTGTTTTAGAACCAAAAAGAGCCCTAGTCATATATGGTCCGAGGCGAGTTGGTAAAACAACTATGCTTGGGGAGTATATAAAAACTCAATCTGGGAAGAAAATCTTCTCATCAACTGGTGATGATATCAAGTTAAGAAATATTTTTCAGTCTGAAGACCGAGATCAGATTTTAGATTTTGCAAGGTCTTATGATTTGATTGCCATAGATGAAGCTCAATTTATCCCTTCTATTGGGCTAGGAACAAAAATGATGATTGACGCCTTCCCAGAGAAAAATATTATTCTTACTGGATCATCGTCACTTGATTTATCAAATAAAATTGGCGAACCTTTGACTGGGAGACACTTTACTTTGACATTACTGCCTTTTTCCCAAGGAGAAATGGAAGCTAGTCGTTTTGAAATTGAAGGTGAATTAGAAAAGTTTCTTATTTATGGGTCATATCCAGAAGTTTTAAATGAGCCTGATATTGAGAAAAAAAAGAAAATTTTGATGGAGTTAGTTGCTTCATATCTATTTAAGGATGCTCTAGCTTTAGAAGCTGTGCGTTCCCCAGATACTCTTTTGAATATAGTAAAGTGTTTGGCTTTTCAAGTTGGCAGTGAAGTTTCTATCAACGAGGTAGCCAAAACAGCTAAAACTGATGTAAAAACTACTGCTAAATATATTGATCTGTTAGGAAAGATGTTTATAATAAAAAAAGTCCGTGGTTTTAGTCGTAACTTGCGAAACGAAATATCTAAAAAAGCTAAGTATTATTTTCTAGATAATGGGGTCCGCAATGCTATTATTTCGCAATTTAATAATTTATCTTTNNNNTTTGCGTGATGATGTTGGTGCCCTATGGGAAAATTTTATTTTTATGGAATTGGTGAAAAAAAGCAATATTGCCGGAGCTTTTGATAACTACTATTTTTGGCGAACACATACAGGACAAGAAATAGATATCATTAAAGAGTCCAATGGCATTTTAACTGCTATTGAATGCAAATGGTCAGCGGGGAACAAGCAAGTCCCGTCTTTATGGAAGGAAGCGTATCCCAATACTAGTTTTGAAATAATAAATCGTAGTAACTATTTGGATTTTATTATTAATTAATTTTGTAAATGCAGAACCGATGGATCCCGTACAAAGTCAAATCAGAATTAGACTTTTACGGGATGCTCAATTTACAAAGGACAGTCATTTGTAAATACAAAGATAATCCATCTCCAAAATCGGGAAGGACCTCTCGGGTAATTCGGCCTGCCTACCTTTGGAGGGAGGTTGTTTTTGTTTTTTAATTCATCTAATCAATAAATTTTCTCTCCTTCTGTCATTCCACTGCACCACAAGGGCACTTCCATTTTCTAAACTCACTATGTTCGTAAGAAAATTAGGTCGAGAGTGGAATCCATCCCCCAAAGTCAGACCTTGAGGAGTCCATTACTGATTTCTTTTCACACAACCGCCCCGGTTCGCAGACTCACCACCCCGCCTTAACTAAGGCGGGGAGAGGGGATGGTTTGATTCGTCCCTGACTCCTCGCAAAGACGGATTGGGAAAAAGAATCCTCTCATTTTTTAGACTATACAAGACTGTCCTCTAGTTGTATTCGGTTTTTATTTTATCTGTAGTATGATAAAATATATTTAAATATAAATTATATAAAATATGATTTTTGAAAAATATAAAGACAAAATTTGGCCTATTTTATTGGCGTTATCTGCTATTTTAGTTATAGTCTTTTTATCCCACTTAAATATCGGAAATCTAAATAAAGTAAATAATTTTGCTTATGTATTTTCAGCAGGTGATGGAAGTTCTGGAAATCCATATCAGATTACAAGTTGGACAGATTTGAACGGTATAAGAGATGATTTAACTGCTTATTATAAATTAGTAGAAAATCTTTCTTCTACAACATTAGATTATCACGATTTTGATGCTTGCAGTGATACACAATATACTAATCAAAATGATTGTGAATCTAATGGTGGAGTATGGGGATTTAATTGGACGCCGATTGGGGATGATGCTATGACTCCCTTCATAGGAAATTTTAATGGAGATGGAAAAACGATTTCTGATTTAATTATTTATTGGCCAGCTAGAAATTATTTTTTTGGTCTGTTTGGATATGTGGAAGGGGAAACTATTTCTAATCTTGGGTTGATTAGTATTAATATAACAGGTACTAATTATGTTGGTGGTTTTGCCGGATATCAAAATGGTGGAACAATAACTAATTCATATTCGACTGGGAGTGTGACAGGTACTGTTAATTCTGTTGGAGGCCTCGTTGGAGCTCAATGGACAGGAACAATTTCTAATTCTTACTCGGCTGTAAGTATAACGAGCACGGGTGATGGTAATGCAGGTGGTCTTATAGGATATTCTTTTGATGGAATAATGACTAACTCTTACTCAACTGGAAGTGTAACAGGCTCTGGTGATTATATTTTTAATTTTGGTGGTTTAGTAGGGCGACAAGACGGTGGAACAATTTCTAACTCTTATTCAACCGCAAATGTGACTGGTCCTACTAATCTAATGGGGGGTCTTGTTGGATGGCAATATAATTTTGGAACAACTACAATAATTAATTCTTATTCTATAGGAGAGATTACTTATAATGGAGGAAACCCTTCCCTCGGTGTTGGGGGTGGTTTAGTAGGAGCCTCTGATTATGCTGGAACAGCAGTCAACTCTTTTTGGGATACAGAAACTTCTGGAAGATCAACAAGTGCAGGTGGAACAGGTAAAACCACAGCTAAGATGAAAGGTCTTTATACTTATAACTCAAATGGCGGTAATTGGGACATCACTGGAGGAGCTCTAAATTTAAACAATGGTTACCCATATTTAGCAGGAAGTATTTCACCAGTATGGCTGATTCCAAGCACGGTTGTGAGTGACCCAACCCCTCGTCGACGCATTACTCATAGTGAATGTGATTGGCAAGGTCAATGCGTTTCTGTATTAGGTCAAGGGTCAAATCAGTGTTCTATTGATATGGATTGTATAATCACTGCAACTACCACAGAAGAAATAGCAACCACGACAGCAACAACAACTCCTGAAGTAATCGTCTGCTCACTTGATAATGATTGTGGCATGAACACTTATATAGATACACCATTTTGCCAAGATAATAATGTTTATCAAAATTACACAAATTATTTATGCAACAACGCAAGTACAACATCATCATTATGTTCAAGTACCACAGTAGCTCAAATAAAAACAACATGTTTATCAAATCAATTATGTACTGATGCGATTTGTGTAAATAAAATAATTAAACATAGTCAATGTGTAGGATTATCTTGTGTTGAAGTAGATGGTGAAGGTCCAAATACATGTCAAACAAATAATGATTGTAAAATCAAGGAAGTAATTATTTGTGGGGATAATACTTGTAGTCCAACAGAAAATTGTAATTCTTGTTCATTAGATTGTGGAGATTGTGAAGTGATAAATCCAATAGTAGGGGAAACACCACCATCCACAGGTAATCCAATAGTCGGAGATGATGTCGCTCCTGTAATGCTTGGAACATCTGAATCATTCTTTGAAAATATAACAAAAATTTTTACTACTGATGTTGTATTAGAAAAAATAAATATTATTGCTAGTGATTTAGATAAGGTGATTAATTCACCACAAGGAGAAGTCGTTACAAAAACAGTTTCAACAGCTGGTGCTGTTACTGTCGTGGCTGTAACAGCCGGTACTGTATCATTTTCTATATCAGATATTATCTTATTATTAATCAGATCATTCAATTTATTACTTACAGCTTTTGGCCTCAAGAAAAGAGTCTCTCCATGGGGTACAGCTTTTGACTCCGTTACAAAACAACCTCTAGATCCTGCGTATGTCGTTCTCAAAAACATGGAAGGTAAAGAAGTAGCTTCTGCTATAACAGATTTAGATGGACGATTTGGTTTCCTAGTAGAGCCCGGTATTTATCAATTATTTCCTAAGAAAACAAATTATATTTTTCCATCAAAAGAACTTTTTGGTAAAACACACGATGCTCTTCATAAAGATCTTTATTTCGGTGAAACTGTTGAAGTGAAAACTCTAGGTGAAGTTATAATAAAAAACATACCACTTGATCCAGTAAACTTTGATTGGAATGAATTTGCAAAGAGAGATAAAGGATTGATGAAATTTTATTCAAAGTGGGATGTAGTAAAAAGAGAAATAATCAACTGGTTCTTTATTATATGTTTTATTCTTGCAGTTGTGACATATTATTTCTCTCCATATCCATACAATCTTGCAATCATTATTTTGTATGTATTCCTATCCCTAATCATTATCTTCGGATTAAAACCAAAAACATATGGTTATATCAAAGAAAAAGAAACTGGTTTCCCATTATCATTTGCTATCGTCAGGGTATTCTTGTCAGGATCTGATACAATAATCGCTTCAAAGACAACAGATAAATATGGAAAATATTATTGTCTTGTCCCTCCAGGAAAATATTATATAAAAGTAGAAAAGAAAAATGATGATGGAAGTTATAGCATACTTTATACTTCATCCGATATTGATGTTACACAGAAGGGGATTATAAATGTGAATTTTAGAGTGTAGGGGATAGTTATAAAGTTCATAAAGTTTGAAAGTTATAAAGTGACATTCTGATTGTTATCTCCGCACAGTTCTACAACAGTATAAACTCCCGCAGGGATTAAGTATTTAAAAAATAAAACCGGGAAGGACCTCTCTGGTAATTTAGTCTGTCCGCTTTTGGAGGGAGGTCCTTCCCATTTTTGAAGACAGATTCCATCTTTGACCTAATTTTCTTGAGTATGGACGTGATTACAAAGGACTGTCCTTTGTAAAGAGAAAATATAAATATTTTAAATTAATTTTATTTATATCTTTATCTTGGTAATATGATAAAATATATTTAAATATAGATTATATAAAATATGATTTTTGAAAGACATAAAAAGAAAATTTGGCCTATTTTATCGATATTATTTGTTATTTTGATTATAGGTTTCATATCAAATTTTAATATTGGAAATATAATAAAAGTAAATAATTTTGCTTATGTATATTCGGCAGGAGACGGAAGCTCTGGAAATCCATATCAGATTACAAGTTGGACGGATTTGAACGGTATGAGGGATAATTTAACTGCTAATTATAAATTAGTCGAAGATCTTTCTTCAACTACGGCTGGTTATGGCGATTATGGAGATGGCTGGATCCCAATTGGCACTAGTAGTGTTGGAAGCCAATTTACAGGGAGCTTTAATGGAGATGGAAATACGATTTCTGATTTGATTGTGAATCTAACTTCTACTGATTATGTTGGTTTATTTGGTTATGCGACTGGAAATATTTCTAATTTAGGTTTAATTAATGTAAATGTAACTGGTAATGCCCGCGTTGGTGGTTTGGTTGGAAATTCTTCTGGAACAATAACTAATTCATATTCAACTGGAAGTGTAGCTGGTTCTAAAGTCAATAATTCTTCTAAACGTTCTGTCGGTGGATTAGTAGGAACTTTTAGTGGAACAATCTCAAATTCTTATTCCAGAGCGAATGTAACAGGTAGTTTTTCTGTTGGTGGTTTAATAGGAATTTCTGCTGGAACAATAACTAATTCATATTCAACGGGGCAAGTAACTGGCCGTGTTTATTTGGGTGGTCTGGTGGGGTCACAAAATGCCGGGACAATAACTAATTCTTTTTGGGATAAAACAAATTCTGGGAAAACAGTTATGTGCGGGACATCTGATGGTACGGGATGTACGGATGCAAATGGGAAGACAACAGCTGAGATGAAATTACTTAATACATTTAACTCGAGTGGAGGGAATTGGGATATATTAGGAGGACAGACCGACTTAAATGAGGGTTATCCGTATTTATCTGGAAATTCACCTGTTTGGTATATAGCTTCTGTATCTCCATTTGCTGGCGGGTCGGGAACAGAATTAGATCCTTATCAAATTGGAACATGGATTCATTTAAACAATGTTAGAAATTATCTTAGTTCATATTTTATTATGATTGATAACCTCTCTTCCACAACATCGAATTATGATACTTTAGGAAATAATTGGACGCCAATTGGGGATAACGGATATAGATTCACAGGAAGTTTTAATGGAAATGGAAAAACTATTTCAGATTTAATAATTAATAAGCCCGGAGTAGATTATGTGGGTTTATTTGGATTTTTATCTGATGATTATTCTACTGGGTCTATTTCTAATTTGGGTTTGATTAATGTAAATATAACTGGTAATGAATATGTTGGTGGTTTGGCAGGATACTCTTTTACTGGTGGAACAATAACTAAATCTTACTCAACTGGAATAGTAACTGGTTCTTCTTCTGTTGGTGGTCTTATAGGAGAGATGTATGCCGGAACAATAACTAAATCTTATTCATCTGGAAGTGTGACTGGTACTGTTAATTATGTTGGTGGAATTGTAGGATTCCAAAGGAATGGGACAATAGAAAATT